>NZ_JCAMOT010000012.1:0-191046 GCF_059512425.1 Bradyrhizobium sp. Leo78 | reverse complement strand
AACACCATCGCGCAGGGAAAGCCGGAATGCTTCGGTTGAACCTGTGGTCCTACCCCCGTGCTTTTTGTTGCACGGGATCCACGGGTGCAACCAGCACCCGGCTTTCCCTGCGCCCTCTACTCAGTGAGGAGGGTGAAACACGCAAAGCTCGGGCATCTCGTGCCGCGAGAATGCGAACTCACATCCTCTCCGCTGTGTCCGCCAGCGTGGCAGAAAAATCACAGCCGGCCAACCAGTTGCATGCGGCTCATCGGCACGTATTGCCTGCCGACCGTCTTGGATTCACTCTTGGTTGCACGCACCTGCATGAGTCACGGGAAGGAGCCCCGGAATGAAAAGGGCGCGGAATCTCGTTCTCGGAATAATGGCCGGCCTGATGGCCATCGGCGGCGCCCAGGCCGCGGATCTGCCGGTCAAGGCGAAGGCCGTCGAATATGTGAAGGCGTGCTCGCTGTACGGCGCGGGCTTCTTCTTCATTCCGGGCACCGACACCTGCATCAAGCTCGGCGGCTATGTGCGTGCCGACGTCACCTTCAACGGCGGCGCCGCCCACGGCCAGCCGGCGTGGAATGGCGATGCCGGGCAGCGGAACCGTTATTTCGATTATTTCGTCGACCGCTCGCGCATGGTGCTGACGGTCGATACCCGCACCGCCACCGAATATGGCGTGGTCCGCACCTTCGCTTCGAGCAAATTCCAGTTCACCACGCTGGGGGGCAGCACCTTCAACCCGAACTCGATCAACGGCTCGCTTCCTGTCGCGAACTCGAACCTGCTCGACACCCCCGGCGGCGGCTATGTCGCCATCTATGATCTCTTCGTCCAGTTCGCGGGATTCACCTTCGGCAAGTCAGCGTCCGCCTACGCGTCGCCCTGGCAGGGCACTCCGGGCAACAACTCGTCGTTCCTGCTGGGTGGCCAAAGCGGTGACAATAGCGGTGCCAACAACATCCAGTACACCGCGGACTTCGGTAACGGCGTGACCGGCAGCATCGGACTTGACGATCCTACGGTGTGGGACCGCACCGCCGTCTACAATCTGTCGCTGGCGCTGAATGCCACGTTGAACACCGGCAACGCCTATGCCGGCGTTCATGCCCCCGAGGTCGTCGGCAATATCCGCGTCGATCAGGCCTGGGGCCTGTTCCAGATTTCCGCAGCGGCGCATGAGGTGAACGCCTCCTACAACGTCCTCAACACCGCTGGCGCGCCGGCCGGCGCAGTCGGCTTGCCGGGCGCGGCGCCGACTGCGTTGTCGGAGATCAGCGGTCACCCCGACACCAGATGGGGTGGCGCGGTGATGGCCGCCCTGCAAATCAAGAACCTGCCGACCGGCACTGCCGATGACATCAAGCTCGATGCGAGCTACGCCAAGGGAGCCACGAAATACATCATCGGAACGGATTCGACCTCGCCGAGCTTTGCGATGTTCGGCGGCTCCAGCAATCCGGCGGCCTATCAGAGCATCGGCTTCGGCGCCACCACCGATGCGGTTTACCTGCCGGTCGCAGCCGGCGGCGACGGCTCGCTGCATCTGACCGAGGCCTTTGGCGTCCGCGGCGCATTCAATCACAACTGGGATCCGTACTGGTCGACGAGCCTCTATGGCAGCTATTCGGTGGTCCGCTACGACGGCACGGCCAAGGCATTCATCTGCGCCAACTACACCACGCCGGCCAAGGCGGTGAGCGCCGACTATGTCTGCAATCCCGACTTCAACGTCTCGCAACTCGGCACGGCGACCCGCTGGACACCCGTCAAGAACCTGACCTTCTCGGCGGAAGTGCAGTGGTTTCACCTCGACCAGAAATTCCAAGGCTCTGCGGTCCTCGGGGCGGCAGCTCCGAAGCCTGCGACGCGCTACGAGTTCAAGGACCAGGATGCAGTCCATCTGGAGCTTCGCGTTCAGCGAAACTTCTGAGGGGCATTTTTCAAAAAATGTTCGTAAGGCGCAAATCAGCCGCGCTATGCAGAATCGGCAAAACCACCAAGTATTTTCAGCCCGGAAATTGTGGCATGGAAGGCACAGTCTCTCGCTAAGGATGCACAGGTTGCGAAAGCATCGATCACACGTAGACGCGCTGTGGTAGCATTTTTTCGTTTCCGGTCCCTCGCATGCCGGATCGTTCTTCGGCGGTGACGGAGGAGCGGTGGAATAAAAAGGGGGCTTGGCGGATGAAGGGCGGGAAATCGATATCGACGGCCGGTTTTGTCTGCCGGTTGAGTGCGGCAATTGCGACCTTGCTTGTGCTTCCCTATGATGTGGCGCGGGCCGATGAAGGCGGCATCAGCTTTTGGATACCCGGCTTCTTCGGTAGCCTCGCGGCTACCCCCCAACAGCCGGGTTGGTCGATAACTTCGATTTACTATCGCACCTCGGTTTCCGCCGGCGGTGACGTGGCGCGGGCACGGGAGATCACGATCGGTGGCATTCCCGCAAATCTGACGGCCACCGTGAACGCAAGGGTCAATGCAACCGCCAATCTGGGCTTGGTGGCCCCTACCTACACTTTTGAGACACCCGTGCTGGGCGCGCAGGCCTCTGCCGTCCTGTTAACAGCTTACGGCAACAACTCGACATCACTTGCGGGACAACTCACGGGAACACTGACGACGCCGGGCGGCGCGTTCCCGTTCTCGCGGTTCGACAGCATCGATAGCTCGCTAACCGCCTTTGGCGATCTGATCCCGTTCTTCCAGTTGAAGTGGAATTCCGGCGTTCACAACTACATGACCTACATCACCGGGGACATTCCGGTCGGGGCCTACGAGTCATCCCGCCTTGCAAATCTGGGGCTCGGGCACTGGGCGATCGACGCCGGCGGCGGCTACACCTATTTCGACCCGAAGACTGGGCACGAAGCTTCGGCGGTGCTTGGATTCACCTACAACTTCATCAACCCTGCGACTCAATATCAGAGTGGCGTCGACATGCACCTCGACTGGGGCGTATCGCAATTCCTGACCAAGCAGTGGCAGGTCGGCCTGGTGGGTTACGTCTACCAGCAGCTCGGCTGTGACAGCGGCTCCGGCAATCGTGTCGGCTGCTTCCAGTCGCGGGTGGTCGGCGCCGGACCGCAGCTCGGCTATATCTTTCCGGTCGGCGACATGCAGGGCTATCTCAACCTGAAGGCCTACGGCGAATTCGCCAATGAAAATCGGCCAGCGGGCTGGAACATCTGGCTGACGTTCAATCTGTCGCCTGCGGCGCCAACGCCGCCTGCGCCCACAAGGCCGAGGATAACGAAATAGAAGCGCTGGTGCCAACCCATGACTCGTGCAAGCGCCGCGCAATTGGGGCTTGGACGTTCCGAATCTGCATAGTCAACACTGCGAACCTAACATTAGTTTTGCAGGGTTCGTGTAGTCAAAGCGGCCAACTACGCAATCAAGAGGCGGAGCATTCCTTTTTGGTGCAGCCTCGCAACAACCAAGTGAACGTTGCAGACACATCGTTCACGAGGTGGAAGAAAACTGCGCAAGCGTCTGCTGGCACCCATGAGCATGTCTGACCCAGAGTTAGATTCGATCATGATGCGTCGCTGCATCGCTCTCGCCCAATCCGCGGGTCAAAGCGGGGAATACCCGTTTGCGGCCGTCATCGCTCGGCGAGGCCAGTTCATTTGCGAATCCCTCAACATGGTCAAGGTCGAACGGGACGTTACGCGACACGCCGAAATGGTTGCAATTGCCTTAGCCCAGAAGACGCTCCGTGCGACCAGCCTCGATGATTGCACGCTCTATTCAACCGTTGAGCCTTGTGCGATGTGTTCTTATGCGATCCGCGAAACCAGGATAGGGCGAGTGGTATTCAGCTTGCGGTCACCGCTCATGGGCGGACACTCGCGATGGAAAGTTCTGACCGACAGCAATTTGTCCGCGACATTGCCGGAAGTGTTCGCCCCGCCACCCATCGTCCTGTCCGGATACTTGCAAGATGACGTTCAGATGGTGTTTCAAAAGCGAAATCCGCTGAGCTGGCGATTTATCAAAGCGCGAAAGATCTTCGTGGCGAGTTCGGATGCTGAAGACGTCGGCATTTTGCGCACCAAATCGCGGTTTGGCCGTTGGACCGGCGTCGGAAACCTGGTCAGGGCTATGGTTTTGGATCGCCTTTGGCGAAGCTAGCAATCGACGTTCCTTGCCGTCGCAATACACGGCTTAGTTCGGCGCCTTTTTCTTTCTGCTCGCGCCCCTCAAAGCAGTGGTCGAGGTCGTGATCGATCCATTGCTCATCTGCAGACAGGTCAAGAGATCGACATAGCTCGGGTCTCCGGCGGCCGTCGCCTCTCCCTCACACTGGACTCTGATGGTCGGGGAATACGAAAGCCAAATCGTGTCCAATTGCTGACGCGCTGAGTTCTCATCGCTCATACACTTATCGAAGGTTTGAGGTAAGGCTAAACCCATCGCCTTATCCGCTTCCACCGACCCTCTGCAGGTAGCTTCGACATTGAGTTTTGGAACGGCCTCGGAAATGGGCGTCACCAATTGAGTAGCCGCCATCACGGCCATGATTGCTGGGTGCATGGGATGTCCTTCCTTACAAGAGTATTCAGATCGTACTGGGCATCCTCCGTGAAAAGTCGGGAGGCGCAGGTTCAGCAAGTTTACGTCATACGCTGGTCGCGGGGCGGCTGGGCGTCAGAATGCCGGCGACCTCCAACAGCGTCGGCATTATCAGAGTGCGGGCAGGCGACTATGCGAATTCGGCAGTCGAGCGATCGTCCAGGCTGGACCGCCGACCCGCTGCGCCAACTGATTGTCTTAAGAGCCCCGGTTGACCGCGCAACGAGCCGACGTCGCGATCTTCAGCCATGGGCCCAGCAGGCGACATTCGCGAAATGGCGAAATGAAAGAGGCTGCCGACTGACGCGGCCTTACCGAAGGCCAATCCGCAGCACAGCCAATTCCGCGATCTCTCGCGGCTCGCTAATGCCTGTCGCGCGGACGTCGATAACCTTGCGAGCGACCATATCGCAAAACGGGTCGTTACGATCAACCACGCCCAGCAAGTTGAGAGCGTGGTTGAAGGCCTTGTTCAAAAGCTCGATTTCTTCCGGCGCGCACTTATTTTTCAACAGCCGATTGATTGGCATTGTCCCGCCCCACAGCCGACGCAAACAAAACCACACCCCTTCTTATAGCACTGGATTTTGGCTGACGGCCGGAGAAACGCGGAAGGAGCGCTGACACTTCACGAAGATGTGCTGCGTTCCGTCACTTGGATCGACGTCAAAATAAGGATGGTTCGCCAAGCGACCGCCAGGCGCCCCTCATATGCTGGGCGATATTCTTGTTGTGGCGTTCGCGATAGCAAATTCACATTCCCAAGCGCATACTCGGGGCATGGCGACAATTGTTCAATGCAATTGCGGCGCCGAGTACAGACGCACCGAAGAGAAGTTCTTGATGCCGCATACGGGTGACGCGATCTGCGCGGTCTGCGGAGCCGCGCTGGAATCGTGGTCGGAATGCACCCACGTTCCCATATATGAACTTATTGAGCGTCCAGACAGAAAGCCGGAATCCCCAGCTTGACAGACGAAATCCCCTCTCGTGTCCGCTCCTGGTCCAAGAAGATACATGGCTACAGCACTGAGGTGCGCGCCATGCCCGAGACGTTAACGAGGTTCGTTCAGCTCAGATGACAGCTCCGGCCAGCAAGAAAGCACCGCCGAGCGCGACCAGCGCAAGTCCAGGCCAATTGGCTTTGATTTCGAAGCCGCTACCCGGTCTTTCTGGTTCCAGTGTGTCACGCCCGGAGCGAAGCAGCCTTCCGCCGCTTAATCGACCTCGCCAGATTGGCTGAAAGACCATCTGGAGCACGCCGCCGAAAACAAACAGCACACCAAGCCATATGAGGGTCATGCTAGTCTCCTGCACCAGTGAACGCCGAGAGGTTGCTCCGCCGAGAACCGTCGCCCGTTTGTGTTGGTTGGTGCCCTGGAAGCCGAGGCCGCGCGCCGCACATTGGTTTCGGATTATGCTCTCCGAAGTTCAGGCTATGCCAATACTAACGCATCCCGCTTAGTCTTCGTCTGGCTCGCGCACGACCGGCGATTCGTCGGTTCCGTTCTCTTCGTCATCCTGCTCGTCGTCCGCGTCCTCTTCGTCGTCATCAGGATCTCGGGGCGGCATCGTGTTGCCTATGATCGCGGAGACACACCAGTCGATCCTGGTCGGAACTACCTCACGGATTTGTAGGATCATGTTGTTGCTCCTCGGATGTAACCCTGAGGCATTTTACCTCTTTCTCGGAGTTGGGTCAGGCGCGGCTCGCGTAGCGGCAGCTCTTGGCGCAAAGCGGACCCACGAGTCTGAGAAGGGCCAACAGGTAACATTCGAAATGAAGGAGGCCGCCTACTGAGGCGGCCTTATTACTTCGGCGGCTGCAGTCCGGACGACATTACCCAATCAATCATGTGAGAAGCTGTTTCGGCTTGCCGAGCTTTGCGAACAAGTCGCTGTCTCTTGTAGCCGGGCGGGATGCCCTGGGCCTGCCTCGCCAGACGCTGTGCCTGGTCCGCGAGCATTTCTTCCAAAGTGGTGTTCCTGAAGCGACGACGCTTAATCATGCGCTCCTCCATATTGTGCAGGCGGGAGCGCAATCGGTCTCTCAGCCACCGGGCGCCTACGGAGCCTCCGTGTTTTTGCCGGTGATGCCAATATAACGGGCTGTCGTAGCGAAGGTTGCTAATCTCCTTCAAACCCCGTTGGGTCATTTGCGGCGATTGGTTGCGTCTGGCCACGTCCGACCCACCCGTTGCAGCCGACGCTGGGTCGAGTGTTGCGTTGGTCGGATAGGAGCAAATAGGCGACGTAGGGCCCGCTCCAAGCTCGGCCCGCTTTGCATCTGAAAGCGGACGTTGGCGGGTCCAAGCGGCTGAACCTTTGAAACCGGCATCCTGTTTTCGCTACGGCCTGCTTCGCTTCGAGCGCCACGACGATGTGGCCGCTTTGGGCGCGACAAATCAACCCGACGGGCAAATCACCGAAAGTCTGTCCATCCCTCGCACGAAAAATAATCCGCTTTCGCCGTCGGGCAAATCAGTGATTTAACTCCGCGAGTCTCACGCGAATGAGGGGCGGGTCGCGATCGTCACGAACGTTGCGGTGAGATGCGGTGGACGCGGCTGTTGCGAGCGACGAACGCAACATCAGCGGACGGCGAAGTCGTGTGGTCCTGGCGCCCCGACGCTGGCGCTAAGCTTCTTGTGAAGTGACGGTGGCAAAAGAGCCCGGTCACCGGGGAGAGCACGAAGTAAGCCGTAAACCATCGCGCAGGGAAAGCCGGAATGCTTCGGTTGAACCTGTGGTCCTACCCCCGTGCTTTTTGTTGCACGGGACCCATGGGTGCAACCGGCACCCGGCTTTCCCTGCGCCCTCTGATCTCGAGGAGGGTGAAACGAACGCAAAGCTTGGGCACTTCGTGCCGCGAGAACGCGAACTCACATCCGCTGTTTGACTCAGACGTAGGATGGGTAGAGCGAAATGAAATCCATCATTGGTGTGCCGCTTGCTCCATCGCGATGGGTTTTGCTTCGCTCTACCCATCCTACGGGCCCGCTGTTTGAAATTTGAATCAGGCCTGCGCCGACGTTGTAGGGTGGCAAAGCCACTTGTCCGCAGTAGCTCAACGAGCGAAGGCGGAAGCGTGCCCATCACGAGCAGTGCGCCAGCTCCTTGAGCACTTCAAAGTCTCGCCGTGCCGGGATCGAGGCCGAGGCGGATGCGGCCGGCGATGACGTAATTGTTCGGGCTCATCGCCACGTGCTGGCTTGCGGCCTGGATGTCGCGGAGCGCCCGCTCCAGCGGGCAGGATTCGAAGATCGAGATCGCGCCTGCGTCCGCCGCGAGCAGATGGACGATGCGCGATGCGCTCTCCGCCGCATTCGTGCATGCCGTGCGATAAGCGGCGCGTGCGCTCGTCGATGGTTCGCCGCGCTCGGCGTCCTCCATGAGGTCCGTGATCGCGTCGGCAAGGAAGGCCCGCGCCGACCTGTACAGCGCTTCGGCTCGCCCAACGCTGGCCTGCACCGTTTCACGGTCGCGAAGCACGGCGGAGCTGCCGCTGCGGGATCTGGTTTCGGCGAGGGTGACGAAGGTCTCGATGGCGCCACGGGCGATCCCGAGCGGGACGGCCGCGATCGTCCAGGGAAACAGGGTTGCGGGCGGCAGGCGGAACATGAGGCCGGGCTGCGATGGGCTTGGCTCCAGAAAGCTGTGCGTGTGCGCGGCAGGCACGAACACATCCCGCGCCTGGAAGTGACAGCTTCCGGTGCCACGAAGACCCGACACCTGCCAGGTGTCGTCAAGTTCGACGGCGTCGCGATCCATGTAGCAACACAAGAGCCGGCTTTCGCCATTCGTCTTGTCAGCGGCAAGACCCATGAACAGCGTCGCTCCGTGGGCGCCGCTGCCGAAGGGCCAGCGCCCGGAGACGCGGTAGCCGCCATCTGACGGCAGCGCTTCGCCGATGGCGCCGGTCGCGCTCGCGATGAAGGCGCCAGGATTGGAAAACCAGCGGCGCGCGGTCGGCTCGGGGACGTAGCCGCCGATCCGGCTCATGCCTGCGCCATTGCCGACGATCCAGCCGAGCGAGCCATCCAGCGTCGCGACTTGCTCGACCACTGCCATGAATTCGAGCGGCGACAATTCCGGCCCGCCCAATGCCTTGGGAAGCCACAGCCGGAACAGCCCGGCGGAAGCGAGTGCCGCGTACATCGGCGGAGGGAGCCGGCGGTCGCGGTCGCACTGCTCGCGCAGCTCGGCGGCAAGCGGAGCGAGCCCAGCGATAGCCTTCAGATAGGGCGCGACGACAGGAGAATGATCGATCCGCATGTTTGGGTCCGACGCTGCTGAACCGGCGGCCATAATGCTCTCACGGCACTTTAGTCGCGGCAAAATCGAATATCTCAGTCGCTGGATGAATTGGATTCATCTAGACTGCGGGCATGAGAAAGCTTCCGCCGCTGGGATCCCTTCGCGCCTTCGAGGCCGCCGCCAGACGCCTGAGCTTCAGGGACGCGGCGGCCGAGCTCGGCGTCACGCCGACCGCCATCAGCCATCAGATCAGGATTCTCGAGGAGATCTGCGGACGGCCGCTGTTTCGCCGCCGCCCGCGACCGCTGGCGCTGACGGATGCGGGCGAGCGGCTATTTCCAGTGATCCGGAACGGCTTTGATACATTCGCGTCCGTGGTCACCGCAGTGTCGGCGAAGACCGCCAGGACCACGTTGCGCGTGACCAGTCCGAACGCGTTTGCGAGCCGCTGGCTGGTGCCGCGCCTGCCGCGATGGCGCAAGCTGTATCCGCAGATCCGGCTGGAGATCATCGGCACTGACGCCGTGCTCAATCTGCGCGCCGGAGATGCCGATCTCGCGATCCGCTACGCTCGGACGATGCCGGCCGATCTGGCGGCGCGGGAAATCTTCCGCGACAGTTTCTTCCCGGTCTGCAGCCCGGCGCTATTGAGCGAAGGGGGCCCGGCGATCACGCGCGCCGCCGACCTCCTGCACTATCCACTGATCCATTACGACTGGCTGAACGGGGATCGCGAGGCGCCGAGCTGGTCGCGATGGCTCGCCATCGCTCGCTCCGTCGATCCGGATATCCCTGCCGCGACCGAGCATTGGGACCTCAGCTTCCGCGAGGAGATCCACGCCATCGATGCGGTCGCAGCGGGGCAGGGGATCGCGATCTGCAGCGACGTCGTGGTGAGCCATGAGATCGAAAGCGGCGCACTGGTGAAGGCGCACGATCTGGCGCTGCCCGGCTACGGCTTCTACGTCGTCCACGTCCCGGACCACCCGCGGCAAGCCAGCATCGAAGCGTTTGCAGCGTGGATGCGGTCGGTGGCGTAGAAGGACTTATGCCTGTTATGACTTTTCTGTAACTTGCGCCAATGGACACTTGTGAATTAGGCAAATTGCGATTGCTTCCAACGTCGTCCGCAATCGACTCAACCGCTTCCGCAATCGGCGCAGCGTCGATTCCGGAGATCAGCGATATCGTACCAAACGTAGCGTATGCCGGAACCTATGAGTGAGAGCGTGAACGGCAAGATCATGGTGGCACGTGACGGCAACCGCCTTCTCGTCGAGTTTGCGCATCAGCAGGCGCTTCCGGTGTATCCTGCGGCCGCCGGGGAATTCTTCGCAACAGCGATCGACCTGCGATTGCGATTTGCCGGCGGCGATCAGGCAAGACCGTCCGAGCTGACGGTCGTCAATGGTAACAAGACGGAGTCGTTCAAGCGCACCGACTGAAGTCCTTGTCGTTCGGGTGGCCCCAACGCGAACATTCCGTCGTCAGTTCTGATATCGCCATCGCTGTTTCGAAAGCCACTAGCCGACCTTCGCTTGATCAGTTTCCGCTTCAGCGCAGATCCACTCCTTGAACGCCACGATTTCCGGGTCGCCGTCGGCGCCGGCCCGATGGACAACATAGTAGGCAAGCTCACAGTTGAGTGCTTCGCCGAAAGGACGAACAAGGCGGCTCGTCTCCAAATCCAGGGCGACCAGTGTCGTCCGACCCAGGGCAACGCCACTTCCATTCATCGCTGCCTGGTAGGCTGCTGCTGAATCATTGATCTGCAGCCCACGGTCGCAGTTGATGTCCGGAAAGCCTGCTGCTTGCAGCCATGTCCGCCATGTCGGGAATGCATTTTCGAACGCCATCGAACGATCATGGATAAGCGTGTGATGCTTCAGGTCTTCAGGGCGTCGTAGCGGGTGCGGCCCTTCGAGCAACGCTGGACTGCAGACCGGAAAAAATGCGTCGCGCAACAGGAAGGTCGATTTGAGGCCTGGCCAGTGACCACTGCCGTAACGAATGCCGAGACCCATTCTCTCTGCCGCGAAATCAACGAGCCGGCCGCTGGTATCGATGCGCAGATCATACAAGGGATGATCGGCCGCAAAACGCTCGACGCGCGGCAGTAGCCACTTGTCCGCAAAGGCTGGCGGCACGGTGATATTGATCGTGACGATCCCGCGCGATGCTTTCAAACGTTCAAAGGCCGCGGTCAGGTGATCGAATCCGGCTTGAAGCTCGGGTAGCGCAGCTTGCGCGGCTTCGGTCAAAACAAGTCGTGCGGGGCCAGCCTGAGAGCGGTGAAAAAGTTCGACTCCGACAACCGCTTCGAGGGTCCGCACGAGGCTTCCCACCGCCGCTGGCGTCACGTTGAGTTCGTCTGCCGCCGCAACGTAGCTGAGGTGCCGGGCAGCCGCCTCGAAGGCGCGGAGTGCGTTCAAGTGGTTGGGAGCCCGCATAAATCTCCGAACAAGTTTTTCTCTGCCGCCCGCACAGATCATCTCTGTTGCGGCAGCGAGGGTCAACGATCATGTTTGCTGACAACGGAACGCGCGCTCCGGTCACAAACCCAAAACCTTTGGACCAGGAGAGAATCATGAAACTATCGAACAAGATCGCCCTTGTTACCGGTGGAACCTCTGGCATCGGGCTCGAAGCGGCAAGGTTGTTTCGGGACGAAGGAGCTACCGTGATCATCGTCGGGCAGAATCCTGCCCGGTTGCAGTCGGCGGCAAGTCAGCTCGGGGACGGCGTTGTCGCGTTGCGCGGCGACGTGAGCAAGCCGGCGGAGATTGAAAATATCGTTCGTCAGATTGGCGAGACGTTCGGCCGTATCGACGTGCTGTTCGCGAACGCTGGCGTGGGCATAGCGGCCCCGCTGGAAGCCGTCACGGAAGATCAGGTCGACACGCAGTTCAACGTGAACTTCAAGGGCGTCTTCTTCACCGTTCAGACGGTCGCTCCACTGCTGGCCAAGGGTGGAAGCATTATCATGACGACGTCGTTCCTGAACGAAGTTGGCTCACCGGGCCTTTCCATTTTGGCGGCCACGAAAGCGGCAGTGCGTTCCCTGGTGCGGTCGTTGGGCGCGGAGCTTGCGCCACGTGGCATCCGCGTGAATGCCATAAGCCCGGGTCCGATCAGCACTCCGTTTCATGGCAAGCTCGGGCTTTCCGAGAAGCAACTCAATGAAGCGGCCGCGACAATTGAGGATGAGATCCCGCTGCATCGTTTCGGCGAAGCGGAGGAAATCGCCAGGGCGGCCCTGTTCCTGGCGAGCGAGGATGCCTCCTTCATGACCGGATCGGAACTGGTTGTCGATGGCGGCATATCGCAGCTTTGACATGCTCGATGCAAGAAGGCGGCGGCTGAGAAATCGGCCGCCGACGCCGTGCTCAATTTGCGCGCTGGAGACGCCCAAGGCTCGCGCGCCATGCACGAGCCTTGGCCGTCGTCTCTTCGACAAAAATATCTTTGCCTGTTCGATAGGCCTCTATGTCGTCCTTTGAAGATGCAGCAAGGGCTCGCTTAACGCTGGCGTAGGCGCGTGCTGCCTCGGGATGTGCGCGAAGATAGTCGCGAAACACCAAACGTGCCTCCCAACGAGGATGGGACGGCTCCATCAAGTGCACATGGTGGGTCCACGGTCCCGGAGGCCCCTTACGGAAGAACAACTCACCGGGGAGCCATGACGCGTATTCCGGTATGTACTTGTAGCCAAGTGCCACAAACGGCTCGATGCGACGTTCCTTTGCCTCTTCAAGGCTAGGTACACCAACCAGCAGGTCAACGATGGGCTTTGATGGGAGACCTGGAACCGCTGTGCTCCCTATATGCTCGATGACCAGGACGAACGAGCCGAGAGCATGCTTGATCCTCATGCACTCCTGTTCGAACAACGCCGGCCAGTTGGGGTCATATTCGGAGACGACAATCGACCCGGCCCCGTATTTCTCCATGTTCGGCCCCCGATTGTGCCTTCATGCCAACATATCACGATGGTAGAGTTCGATGCATCACGACTGGGTCATCCAGCAAGATCCGGTTAGAGCATGATCCGGAAAAGTGGAAACCGGTTTTCCGAAAAGATCATGCTCAAACAAAGAGATGAGATCATGATCCGATTCCGTCTAATCGGATCATGATCCAGGGTCAGAAGCCGGCGTTATGGCCCGCCCCAAACTTGGCCCGCTTTACATCTGGGAGCGGAGCTTGCCAGCTTCAGCGGCCAAAATCGGTCACGGGCTGAGCAGCCGACATCGGGTCGGTCTAGCCGTATCGGGGTGAGTCAAATAAGCTGGTCGCCGATCTCGATGGACGCGGACAGGCATTTCAACCGGGACATGGCATGGCAAATCGGTTCATCACGACGCAATCCACCGTGGAGACGCGGCGCTGGGGGAGTTCCGCCATTGTGGCGCTCGTGGCGATGGCGGCGCTGTCCGCCGACGCCGCGGCGAGACAGGCGCGCCCCGCGCCGCCCACTGAGGCGACAGCGCCGCGCGATGCGGGCGAGCCGATCATGGCGATCGTGTCGATCAAGTCCCAGCAGGTCACTTTCTACGACGCCGAGGGCTGGATCCTGCGCGCGCCGGTGTCGACCGGCACCAAGGGACGCGAGACGCCTGCCGGCATCTTCGCCGTCATCGAGAAGGACAAGGACCACCACTCGACGCTCTATGACGACGCCTGGATGCCGAACATGCAGCGCATCACCTGGAACGGCATCGCGCTGCACGGCGGGCCGCTGCCCGGGTATGCGGCCTCGCACGGCTGCGTGCGGATGCCCTACGACTTTGCGGAGAATTTGTTCGACAAGACGCGGATCGGCATGCGGGTGATCATCTCGCCGAACGACGCGGAGCCGGTCGAGTTTTCTCACCCGGTGCTATTCGTGCCGGACGCGAAGGCCGTCGCGGCTGCTCCGGCGCGTGCCGAGGCGCTCGCCCGCGAGGCGGACGAGGCTGCCAGGACAGCCGACGAGGCGAAGAAAGCCGCCGCGACAGCGGCGCGCGAAACAGCATCCCTCACAGCGTCGCTGCGCAAGCTGGAGGGGCTCAAGACTCGCGCCGACGCCGAGCTCGCATCCGCCGACAAGAAGCTCGCCGCCGCAAATACGGATCAGGCCAAGGCGCAGGCCAGTGAGCAGAAGGAGAAGGCCGCCCTTAAGGCCACGGAAGCAGGGACGCAGCTCGACACCGCCAGGGCCGACGCGAAGTCGAAGCTCGACGCCGTCGCCGCCGCAAAGGACGCCGCCAAAGCGGCCCAGACCAGGAAGGCCGACACCGCCAAGGCGGCGAGCGAGGCGAAGCTCGCGCTCGAGCCGGTCTCCGTCTACATCAGCCGCGCGACGCAGAAGCTTTACGTGCGGCGCAACACTCACAAGGAGTGGCCGGACGGAGGCGAGGTGTTCGATGCGACCATTGAGGTTCCGGTCACGATCCGTGATCCCGACAAGCAGATCGGCACGCATGTGTTCACGGCGATGGCGCGCAACGACGCGAGCCTGCGCTGGACCGCGGTCACGATCGACAGCGGGGACGACGCCAAGCACGCGCTCGACCGCATCACCATCCCGCAGGATGTGCTCGATCGCATCGCGCCGACGGCATTGCCGCGATCCTCGATCATCGTCTCGGATGAGCCGCTGAGCCGCGAGACCAACTATCGCACCGAGTTCGTCGCGGTGCTGAACAACCAGCCCCAGGGCGGCTTCAAGATGCGCCGGCCTACGGTCGTCAATGTCCCGGTTGCGAGCGGCAACGACTGGGGCAACAACAACGGCTTCGGCTTCTTTTTCCAGCCCAATTGGAACCCCCAACCTGGCAATACGCGCCCGCGCGCCGGCCAATACTATCAACCGATGCAACCGCGCTGGTGGTAAGACGCGGCCCGCCGCACGCAGGCCGCCTAGAGCGTTTTCGAGCGAAGTGGAGAACTTACGAGTTCAGCGGCGGGAGCGCACTCCGCAGTGTCGAGCTTGAAATCCCCATCAGTCCCGTGAAGGGGTCATCCAGCTCCAAAACCAGAAAGATCGCGCCGGCAAACGACAGCGCGCATACGAACAGCGCGATCGTGACGACGATATTCGCTCGCACGAACAGGGTGGCGCTCACAAAGATCGCGCTCAGCCAAAATACCATGATGATCAGAAAAGGCGTCGGAATTGAACTTCCGGCCTGCGTAAACAACCGCAGTCGCATCTGCGCGCCTTCCGTGAAAGCCGCAATGGCGCGAGTCTGCAGGGAACGTTGCATATCGTTGTTCGGAGATAGCCGTTCGAGTTCATCATAGAATGTCCATGCCTCGACGCTGGACTCGAAGCGCGTGGGTTTCCCGTTTGAGTTCGCTTGCTCGTGCCAAATGCGATCAGCCATCGGCGGTATGCTCTGCCGCAGGAGCTTTCGGACAGGGGTTGCTTCCGATCCATATTGCGTAACCAGATCGTCCAGAAGGATGATCGTTGCGGTCAACTGCCGGACCTGGCTTGCCTTCTGGTCGAACGTGGTTTTTGCGGATGCGATCAACAGACCCAGTACGAGTGCGGTCAGTGTGCCAATCAGGCCTGCGGTCAGCTTTACGACGTCCTTGGAGTCCGACTGCAGGTGATGTTCTGACAACAACGGCCGAACGGCCATCCCAGCCAAGGCGCCGCCAAATATCAGCGCGAACACAAGCAACGAAATCAATAGGTTCATCATATTTGCGAATGCTCCCTCCATCATGTCGGTGAACATGCGGATACTAGCTCCGATTGTTCGGGCTCGTCCAAAGACCCGTTCTTGAGACCAAGTTCAAGCAGAACCGGACGAGGCGCAAATGTCTCAGCGCCAACGAGGGGCGGCTCGCGATTGTCACGGGCACTGTGGTGAGATGCGGTGGACGGGATGTCACGACTGATGAGCGTGGCGCTCACGGACGGCTAAGTCGTGCGGTCCTGTAATCCAGTCTCAGGGCGGGCCGCAATAGGCCTTGGTGTCAAACCGGTGATGTCCGCTTGTTTTGCGTAGCGAAGCAAAGGCGGCTGGGCCGCTAAATGGCGATGCCTCGCGACGCCACCGCTGCTTCACGAGCTCTCATCAACCGCGGTCTACAGGTGGCCCGAAAAGCCAGTCCACGTTCCATTGCAAAGGAGCGGAACGAAGTCGGCATGTCGGTTGTGCGCGGGCAAGGTTCGGTTGGACGGTTGCGAGTGTCCTCTCCATCGCAAGATCGAATGGGGTTGGAATAGAAGCCGCGATGCCGGCCCGAATGGACTCGAAGGATATCGCTACAATCGTGATTATCGCTACAGATACCAGGATTAGGAGCGCATCTGTCATGATATGCGTCGAAAAGTGCTTGGTCATGGCGTGGGCCCTCACGGCCGATAGAAGCGCATGCTCACAATTTAGTTCGTATGGAAAAGGCATATGAATGGGAGTTCACCGCGCGGAGCGCGGTCATCCATTAGTAGTATGGCCGCGACCAACTATGTAGCAGTGATCCAGACCTAAGGAGCCAATCCGTTCAGCCTCCCGTTGCGCGGAAATGGATGCGGCCACCGGATCGCGTTTGACGATCTCCGCTTGGCTCCGGACTCAGCCCATCGTTTTATCGGTGCGCGAGCACCGTCTGGCGCTATCAGATCCGAATTGCTTGGCACTTCGTTCGGCTAATTTGTGAACTACGTCACATATCCGACTTGCGATCAAATGTAAGGTTTGGGGAAGGGCGCGGGCTGAATTCGATCGACATCGCTAACGCATCAGGCGCCAACGGCATTCGGGCTGGCAGTCCGTTCGCAATGGAGGGGGCATGGGCGATTCATCGGAAGCAAGGCGGCTCGTCGACGCCATCATTGCCAATTTGCCGGAGCCTGCCCCCGGGCAAAGGCCGGTGCACACGATCGGCGTGGGCGTAGACGGCTATTTCATGGCTTCGGACGTGGCGCGCAACTATTGCATCGCAGAACACTTCAAGGGACAGCGCATTCGCGTGTCGGTGAGGTTCTCCAACGGACAAGGGGGGCCGAAGCAGCATGATGGATGGTCCGATGTTCGGGGAATGGCGACACGTTTCCACCTGCAGGATGGGACGGCAGCCGACCTGATCGCTACGACGCTCGCCGAATTTTTCGCCCGCAATGTTGAGGACTTTTTCGAGTTCACCAAGGTCGCGAGGCCGCAGCCGGTTCAAAGAGAATCCCCGTGGCGGAAGATTCTCGACATGCTGCAGCTCAAGGAGCCTGTTCGCGACCCGTACCCAAAGCAAACCACGAGTGACGGTGCGGGAATACTCAGTTACGCCAATCAACACCGGTTCGCCCAGTTGGCAGTGTTCGAAGCCGGGGTGATCGGCGCCCCGGTGAGCTATGCCCGCGCGGCCTATCACGCCATCCACACCTTCATGGTGGAAGATCCCCATGGAGTACGTCGTCCCGTTCGCTTTTCCTGGCAGCCGGTTGCAGGCGTCCGTACCACCGATCCCACTGCCACGCCGGTTGATAAATATCTGCGCCATGAACTTGAAGAGCGCCTGCGGCGGTGGCCGGCCCGGTTCATGCTGATGATGACAATCGGCGAAGCGGGCGACGCGCTCGACGATCCCACAAAGCCTTGGCCGGCCAGGCGAGTCCGGGTCGTCATGGGCACCCTTACGCTCACCAATCTCGCCAAGGATCAGGTCGCGGACGGCGAACGCATCAGTTTTAATCCCTGGCGTCTCGTACCTGGCATCGAGCCCTCCGGGGATCCGATCCTCCACGCCCGCCGGTGCGCTTATGAAGTCTCGCGCGAAATGCGCGACGGGTGCCCCTTCAGGTGGAGCTAAGCTGATGCTAGGTGAGAAAGGTTGGCTCGATCGGTTTGTAGACCGGTTGCCCAAGAACCCCCTGTTCCAGCTCTTGGCGTCGTGGGTCCTGGTGCCTTACTGGGCGTGGCGCACGCCGGTGAAGCCGCTGCCCGGCGGTCCCCACCCATCGATCCAGCCTGGCGACAATCTGCAGTGCATGATGAACCTGATCATGCCGCTCAAGGACAAGTCGCCGATCGGTCGAGCGAAGGCAGCGCTGGCGATCGCGCAAAACAAGGATGCGATATATGCCGGATTGGACAATGTCGGCACGGTGCACTTTGCGCGCTTCGTCATCGTCGGCGACAATATTTGCATGTTCTCCGTCTACGACGGAGACTTCACCAACTACATTCGTGACTTCATCGCCACGATCGGCAGCGTGTTCAACGCCGTGGTCGAACTTGTCGAAGGAGGGGAGGCCGTGATTCCCTGCGAGCATAATGTCGAGGCGTTCATCCAATGGGTGCACGAGCGCGACCTGTACCAGGTGCCGGACACGGCCACCGATCTTCTGAGAGACCAGGAAGCTTTGAACGGCGACAAGGCCGCATCCGGCAATGACGATCTGCGCCTGCTTCCGCGCAAGGTGGTGCTCCAGCTGCGCGCCAACGCGAACGTTTCGCTCGGCAGCGGCTACCGGGCCTATCCCGGATTTTCGGCGGCTCAGGTCCGCAACCAACTGGGGATAGGCTGGTGAGCGCAGCATTCGACGCCGCTGACATACAGGGCAATATTTTGCGTGGCTATCGCAAGCCTCGCGTGCGGTACCTCATTCTTGAAGTCGCCGATCGCATCGCGGCCCGGCGCTGGCTCGCCGCCTCGTCGTCGGGCCGCGGCGACGATGTTCCGCAGATCACGACCGGGAATTGGGGGAGAACCAAGCCGGACACCTGTTTCAACATTGGCCTGACCTACGAGGGACTGCGCGCCCTCGGCACGCCGAATTCTTCCCTTGAAATGTTCCCCAACGAATTCATCGAGGGCATGAACGCCCGCGCCTTGAAGCTTGGCGATGTCGGGCCGAATGCGCCGGAAACCTGGCCAACCCCCTTCGACGCCCCCAAGCGGATCCATCTCATCGCCACGATCTACGCCGACCAGGTCGCGCAATTGAACCAAGTCCAGCAGCGCGCCCTCTCTGACGGAAAAGCCTTCAGGCTGCTCGGCGCTCTTGAGGGGTGCGCCTTCCCCAAGGACGTCGTTCACTTCGGGTATCGCGACAACATCATGCAACCGAGATTCGCGGAGGTTCACGACGGACAACGCTATGAAGACGGACAACCCAAGGCGCCGCTCGGCACCGTGTTGCTGGGACATCCGACCAACTTCGAAGGTTTGACGTGGCGGGTGCCTCAACCCAAAGCATTGGGACACAACGGCACCTTCAATGCCTTTCGCGTGCTGGAACAGGATGTGGTCGGCTTCGAGGAGTATCTCGACCGAGCCGCAAGCGATTTGATCAAGCATCCGCAGGTCGACGAGTTGCTGCCACCGGGTGCTGAAGCGAAAATCGGCCAAGCCTTGTCAATCGAAGGCCTGTCGCGTCATGCGGCTTTGCGCGAGGTCGTCGCCGCCCATTTGTGCGGCCGGTGGCGCGATGGCACGCCGATGGCACTGTCCCCGGATGCGCCTGATCCCAAAGTGGATCAGGCGAATTTTGACTACGTTGGCGACTCCCGCTGCCCCTATGGAGCCCATATCCGGCGGTGCAACCCGCGGGGCGGCCAGATCGTGCAACGGGTGGCGAACAACAGTCGGCGTCTTGTTCGGCGTGGGATGCCTTATGGACCACTCTATGATCCGCAGAAGCCTCGTGATCCGAGCAAACCCGAACCGAAACGGGGCCTGCTCGGCAACTTCATTGGGGCGAGTCTCG
This sequence comes from Bradyrhizobium sp. Leo78, assembly GCF_059512425.1. Taxonomy (NCBI): domain Bacteria; kingdom Pseudomonadati; phylum Pseudomonadota; class Alphaproteobacteria; order Hyphomicrobiales; family Nitrobacteraceae; genus Bradyrhizobium; species Bradyrhizobium sp. Leo78. The sequence goes on along the minus strand of NZ_JCAMOT010000012.1, from coordinate 171,518 downwards.
GCGCACAGTTCGAGGCCATGTCCTGTGATTGGCTGAATCTTGGCCTGCAGGACCCACGCATCACCGGCTCCAGCGATCCGATCACAGGCGCCAACGATCCTGGCACCAGTTGGTTCGACCTGCCGCTCAAATCCGGCACGACGATCCGGCTGCGGGGGTTGCCGCGGTTCGTCCGGACTCGGGGCGGCGCCTATGCGTTCCTGCCGAGCATCCCGGCGATCCGTTTTCTGGGATCGCTGATGGCGTGACTTGCCCACAGGCGCTTGTGGCGTGCTCCGCTGCAACGGTTGCTCGCTCCACAATACCTCTCTGTGGTTATCGATCCCTGCTTTCGCAGGGACACATCGATGTGAGACTCGAGGGAATCGTGGATGGGTAGAGCGAAAGCGAAACCCATCATCGCGCGGCTCGCTTCATCGCGATGGGTTTCGCTGCGCTCTACCCATCCTACGGCACCGCCCTTGGTTCGATGGGCCGCTCAGCCTTTACGAAGAAACACGTAGTCCGCGGAATAGGGCGCGCTGTGGGTCGCGCCGGCCTTGTCGCAGGGGCCTTCGAGAATGCCACCCGCGGTGTTGATCCGCTGCACCGTCGTGACACCGGACAGCGTGCCGCTGCCGCGCCGTGAGATCACATCAAGCTTGAGCCAGGGAATGTCGTTCGGTGTCGCGCCGGGCGCATTGCTGGAAGTCCGGCCGAGTACGACGCTGCCGTCGACATGTTCCCAGTTCGGTCCGGCATAGTGGCGGCCGACGGTCTTGCCGTCGGCCATCAGCGTTGCGATCGGTTCACGAAAGGCCCAGGCCAGCTTGCCTTCGAGGCCAGCCTTGCATTCGTAGACCTGCGCGCCTTCGGCGTGAACGCTGAGCACGATCGCTTCTCCCGGTGCAGCGATAGCCTCGGGAAGGGGGTCTGCGACGCAAGCTTCCGTCGCGGAACCCATTACCAGAAGGGCGATCGTGGCTGTCCTAAGCGACGGCATAAGATCCCCTTATTGGAGCGGCGCTTGCCAAATTCCGTCATTGCGAGGAGCGAAGCGACGAAGCAATCCATGGTGCCGCAGGGGGTAGATGGATTGCTTCGCTACGCTCGCAATGACGGGTGATAGAGCTTCGCGAGTGGAAGGCGGCTTAGGCCGCCATCGCCTTGGTGAGGTTCTCGGCGACCTTGTCGAGGAAGCCGGTCGTGGACAGCCAGCGCTGGTCGGCGCCGACGAGGAGCGCGAGGTCCTTGGTCATGTAGCCGTCCTCGACCGTCTGGACGCAGACCTTCTCCAGGGTGTCGGCGAACTTCGCAAGCTCGGGGTTGTTGTCGAGCTTGGCGCGGTGGGCGAGGCCGCGCGTCCAGGCGAAGATCGAGGCGATCGAGTTGGTCGAGGTCTCCTTGCCCTTCTGGTGCTCGCGGTAGTGCCGGGTCACGGTGCCGTGGGCGGCCTCGGCTTCCACAGTCTTGCCGTCGGGGGTGAGCAGCACCGAGGTCATCAGGCCGAGCGAGCCATAGCCTTGCGCCACGGTGTCGGACTGGACGTCGCCGTCATAGTTCTTGCAGGCCCAGACATAGCCGCCGGACCATTTCAGCGCCGAGGCCACCATGTCGTCGATCAGGCGGTGCTCGTAGGTCAGGCCCTTGGCGTCGAACTCCTTCTTGAATTCGCGGTCGAAGACATCCTGGAAGATGTCCTTGAAGCGGCCGTCATAGACCTTGAGGATGGTGTTCTTGGTCGAGAGATAGACCGGGTAGTTCCGCATCAGGCCGTAGTTGAAGGAGGCGCGGGCGAAGTCGATGATGGAGTCGTCGAGGTTGTACATCTGCATCGCGACACCGGAGCCGGGCGCCTTGAACACCTCTTTCTCGATCACGGTGCCGTCCTCGCCGACGAACTTCATCGACAGCGTGCCCTTGCCCGGGAATTTGATGTCGGTGGCGCGGTACTGGTCGCCATAGGCGTGGCGGCCGATGATGATCGGCTTGGTCCAGCCGGGAACCAGGCGCGGCACGTTCTTGCAGATGATCGGCTCGCGGAAGATCACGCCGCCCAGGATGTTGCGGATGGTGCCGTTCGGCGACTTCCACATCTCCTTGAGGCCGAACTCCTTCACCCGGGCTTCATCCGGGGTGATGGTCGCGCATTTGACGCCGACGCCGACCTTCTTGATCGCTTCCGCCGCATCGATCGTGACCTTGTCGTTGGTCTTGTCGCGGTGCTCCATCCCCAAGTCGAAATACATCAGGTTGATATCAAGGAACGGGTGGATCAGCTTGTCCTTGATGTACTGCCAGATGATCCGGGTCATCTCGTCGCCATCGAGTTCGACGACGGGGTTGGTCACCTTGATTTTTGCCATGGGAATAGGGCCTCTTGGGGGAACAGCACGCTTTGGGGCGCGACTAGCGGATTATCCTCGGGGCTATAGCACCGGGAACGCGCCGGCGGAAGCCAAGGGGTTATGCAGTTTCGGCTCATCTTTTAGCCGAGAATGCCGCCGCTATGTCTCATGCTTCAGGCGGCAGCGGAAGAGTGGAAGTGGGGTTGCGACGCTTCGCATCTCAGGTTTCGGATGAAGATTCAAGAACGGCCGCAAAGCCATTATTCCGCTTGAGAAATTTGCGCCCACGGGGCAATCCGGGCGCAGCAGGAAACTTGGCACTCTGATTCAACTCCTTCAGGACCTGAATCAGATTGTTCAGAGATTGAATCAGGAAGCGAAGTTTTAAGATGTCCGGCACCGACAAGACCAAGACCGGCCACGACCTCAGGGGGCCCGTGGTGATCCTGGTCGAACCGCAGCTTGGCGAGAACATCGGGATGGCTGCGCGCGCGATGGGCAATTTCGCGCTGTCGCGGCTCCGGCTGGTCAATCCGCGCGACGGCTGGCCGAACATCGCTGCGCAGCGCGCCGCAGCGGGCGCCGACCATATTCTCGACCATGTGGAGCTGTTCGACACCGTCACCGAGGCTGTCGCCGATCTCGACCTGTTGTTCGCCACCACCGCCCGCGCCCATGACCAGGCCAAGCCGGTGGTCGGGCCGGAAGCGGCCGCGCGCGAGATCGTGGCGTATGTCGCCGCCGGCGGCGGGGCCGGCATCCTGTTCGGCCGCGAGCGCGCCGGCCTGACCAATCAGGAGGTCGCGCTCGCCGACCGCATCGTCACCTTCCCGGTCAATCCCGGCTTTGCCTCGCTGAACCTCGCTCAGGCGGTGCTACTGATGGGCTATGAGTGGTTCAAGCTCGAGACCGCGGGCGTGCTGCCGTTCGCGATGCCTGAGCGATCCGAGCGCGCCTCCCAGCACCAGGTACAGGCGTTCTTCGACAATCTGGTCGCCGAGCTCGACAAGGTCGAGTTCCTGCGGCCGCGCGAGAAGCGCGACACCATGCTGGTCAACCTGCGCAACATCTTCACCCGGATGGAGCCGACCAAGCAGGACATGCATACCCTGCACGGTGTGATCATGGCGATCGCAGAGGGACGCAAGGGGCCGGCCAAGGGCGGCGTGCTCGACGGTGAGCAGGCGACCCGGCTGCGGGCGCTCCTCGCCGAGCAGGGGCAGGGCGGCGGCGCCTCCGCCGATGCCAGCAGCACGGTGCGCGGACTGGCGCGGCTCCTCCGGCGCAACCCGACCGATGCGGAGCGCATCCTGTGGCAGGCGCTGACCAAGGATCGCCGCTTTGCCGGCCTGTTCAAGCGCCAGACCCCGGTGGGGCGTCATATCCCCGATTTCGTCTCCTTCATCCACCGGATCGCGATCGAGCTGGAAAACCCTGACGAGAGCGAGACCATCGTGGCCGACCGGGCCAAACGACGGGAATGGCTGGAGGAGCGGGACTATCGCGTGCTCAACCTGCGCGCGGCCGAAGTCGAGCGCGATCTGGCCGGCGAACTGGACCGGCTCGCATCGAACCTGCCAGCCCGGCGAGACGCTCCGTAGCCCGGGTGGAGCGCCAGCGTAACCCGGGGCCGCTCGCAAGAGTCGACGCAGAAGTCCCGGGTTGCGCTGCGCTCCACCCGGGCTACGAGACCCTTCAAATTCTAGGCCGCCATCCCGGCGGCCTTGGCCGCGCTGCTGTGTTGGAGCCGCTGCAGGGCGGCGAGGTTGATCTCGAAGGAAGCGAGACAGCAGCGGGACTTGCCGGTGGATTTCGCTTCATAGAGCGCGGTATCGGCGGCCGAAAGCAGCTCCTCGGCCTCGGTGCCGTGCTCCGGCGACATCGCAACGCCGACGCTGACGCCGACCTGGACGCAAATCTCCTCGCCTAGCCGATAGGACATCGCGACCTCATCGATGATCCGATGTCCGATGGCGAGCGCCTGCTCTGCGGTGATGCTGTCGGCCAGCACGACGAATTCGTCGCCGCCCATGCGCGCGATGACGGCGCTATTGGGCAGGGCGCGGCGGAGCCGGTCGGCGACCAGTTGGAGCACCTTGTCGCCGGCCGCATGCCCGAAGGTGTCGTTGATCGGCTTGAAATTGTCGAGATCGAAGAACAGCACGGCAAAGGAGCCGTCGTCGCGACTGGAGGCCTCCAGCTTCCTGTTGAGAGCATCGACGATACCGGCGCGATTCCACAGGCCCGTGAGCGCATCGTGGTGGGCCATGTGGCCGTTCTCGCGCTCGGCGCGCATCGTCGCGATCAGCATCCTGTTGAGCCGGAAGGCCGCGTCCGTCATCGCCGCGAGATAGAGCGGCACCTGCAGGAACACGAGGTAAAGCAGCGGCTCGCCGGCAAGCGCGGCGCCGGGGACGATCGGGCCGAGGGCGAGCAGGATCATCGTCCCGGCCAATCGCGGTGCGCTGAAATTGCGGAAGCAGATGCCGCCGACCATCGCCGCCGCCGACAGGCAGGCGAGCAATGCGACGACCCGGTCGCCGCTGGCGAGGCTGACGGCCACGCCGTACCCGACGCTGGCGCTCCAGGCGACCGCGAGCAGCACATGCAGGTCGGTCGGGGTCCGGCGCCGGCCACGCGCCCGGCGATGGGCGACGACCAATACCGAAAGGCGGGCGAGGCAAATCGCGACTTCGAGGATGAACCAGGCGATGAACAATGCGGTCGGTTGCCGGATCGCGATCACGCCTGCCACCGCCATCGTGTTGACCGCGCCGGCCGCAAACACCGGTAGCGAGCCGTGGAGGTCGGCGATCAGCGCCGCGCGGATATCCTCAGGCGCGCCGGGACCGGCGTCGGTCAGCCAGCGCGTCACGCCCCAGCGCGGCCGGCTGTAAGGTCCCTTGTCGGACTTCATTGCAGAGCACCCCTGTCTTCCCGGGGTACAACAACACCGCGCCCGCCTAACAGCCTTTTAAGGCGCGCCCCGATCTCTTGCCGTGCTTGACGGGGGGTAAACCGGTCGCTGCCGCCCGGCAATTCCGAGCGCCTTGATCCGCGAGGCCAGCGTGGTCGGCTTCATGTCGAGCATTTCGGCCGCGCCGCCGGGGCCGAACACCTTGCCGGCGCAGGCTTCGAGCGCCGCGACGATGTTGGCGCGCTCGTGATCGCGCAGCTCCGCTGCCGTCATTACCGCGGGACGCGCGTCGGCCTTGGCGCGGGTCGAGCCCGGCGAGGCCTGGTTGCCGGGCACATCGGGCAGGTCGATGCGCAGCCGGCCGTTCTGGGCGAGGATCGCCGCGCGTTCGATCACGTTCTGCAATTCGCGGACATTGCCCGGCCAGTCGTAGCGGGCAAGGCGCCTGGCGTCGCCCTCCGACAGGCGCAGATCGGATCTCGGCGCCTTGCTTTCGCTGCTCAGGAAATGCTGCGCCAAGAGCGGGATGTCTTCGCGCCGCTCGCGCAAGGGCACCGATTCGATCGGAAACACGTTGAGGCGGAAATAGAGATCCTCGCGAAACCGGCCGCGCTGCACCTCCTGCTTGAGGTCGCGGTTGGTGGCGGCGATCAGCCGCACATCCACGGTGCGGGTGCGTTCCTCGCCGACCCGCTCGAAATTGCCTTCCTGCAGCACGCGCAGCAGCTTGCCCTGCAGCTCCAGCGGGATTTCGCCGACCTCGTCGAGAAACAGCGTGCCGCCGTCGGCCAGCTCGAACCGGCCGATGCGGTCGCGCGTCGCGCCCGTGAAGGCGCCGCGGACATGGCCGAAGAATTCGCTCTCGAACAGTTCGCGCGGGATCGCGGCGCAGTTGACGCGGATCAGCGGCCGGTCGGAGCGGCTGCTCGCTTCATGGATGGCGCGCGCGATCAGCTCCTTGCCGGTGCCGGACTCGCCTGTGATCATCACCGCCGCCGACGTCGGCGCCACCAGCTTGACCTGGCGCAGCGTCTTCTGGATTGCCTCGCTCTGGCCGATGATGCCGCGTGGATTGGTCTCGATGCGAATTTCTTCTTGCAGGTAGGCGTTTTCCAGCTCCAGCCGCTCGCGCAGGCGATCGACCTCGGCAAGCGCGGCGTGCAGCTTCTCGTCCGCCTCGCGCCGCTGGCTGACGTCGCGAAACACCACGACGGCGCCGACCACGACGCCGCGGTCGCGGATCGGCGTCGAGGTATATTCGACCCAGACCGGCGAGCCGTCCTTGCGCCAGAACACTTCGCCGTCGACCTGGTGCACGGCGCCGTCGCGGAACGCCGCATAGATCGGGCAATCATGATCGGGATAGTGCCGCCCGTCATGATGGGTGTGGTGGACGATCGGGTGGATCTCCTTGCCCACCAATTCCTCGGCGGTCCAGCCCAACATCCGCTCGGCGGCGGGGTTGACGAAGGTGGTCTTTCCTTCCGCGTTGACGCCATAAATGCCTTCGCCGGCGGCGCGCAGGATCAGCTGGTTCTCGCGCTCGATGTCCTGGAAGACGCGCTCGACCCGCTGCCATGTGGCAATGCCGCTGCGCATGTGATCCTCGGCGGCGGCATCGACATAGCGCCGGCGGCGCGCGTCGAGGTCGCTCATCGTCAGCAGCATCAGCGTGCGCCCGTCATGCGGCACCACGCAGCCGGCATATTCGATCCGAAGATTCTGTCCGGTCGCATGTCGCGGTGTCAGCGCATCGGTCCAGTACGCGCCCTTGTCGAGCACCGCCTGGGTGAAGACGATCAAAGCCGGCAATTGGCCTGCATGCAGCGTGCTCACCTTGGTCTGGCGCAGCAGCGCGCGGTCATAGCCGAGCAGGGAACAGGCGGCGGGGTTGGCGTCGAGGATCACGTCGGCATCGGGATCGAGCAGCAGCGTCGGCTCGATCGAGCACTCGAAGGCAGCGGCACGCAGGTTCGCATCGTGCGCGCTCGCGGTCGCGCTGAGAGCCAGGTCCATTGTGCAGGTCGCCCCGAAAAATCGTAATTTGATTACGATTTGTCGTGTATCACGAATTCTTGTAGTCGCCAATGCGCTGATAAAAGCCTGCGACATCAATGCTATCGGCTCAAAAAGAGGCTGGCATGGACCTTGCGTAAATGCACGGCAAACGCCGCGCGCAGGAGGCCCGATGTCCATCTTCGACAATCCATTCGATCCCGATCGCCATCTCCACACCGGTTGCAGTTGCGGCCGCCATCTCAGCGAGGCCGAGCACCGGAATGAGGCGCTGGCGCTGCGCAGCGCGCTCGCGGAAAGCGAGGACAGGCGTTACGAGGGCGTCGTCGCCTCAGCCGTAATGCGCGCGGTGTTTCCGCAGGACGCGACCCGGCGGGCGTTCCTGAAGTCGGTCGGTGCTTCGACGGCGCTTGCGGCGTTGTCGCAGTTCTTCCCGATCAAGGTGGCGACCGAGGTGTTCGCGCAAGGCGCTGCGCCCGAGAAGAAGGACCTCAAGGTCGGCTTTATCCCGATCACCTGCGCGACACCGATCATCATGGCCGCGCCGATGGGCTTCTACGCCAAGCACGGATTGAACGTCGAAGTCATCAAGACCGCCGGTTGGGCTGTCATCCGCGACAAGACCATCAACAAGGAATACGACGCCGCGCACATGCTGTCGCCGATGCCGCTCGCCATCACCATGGGCGTCGGCTCCAACCCGCTGCCCTACACGATGCCGGCGGTCGAGAACATCAATGGGCAGGCGATCACGCTTGCGATCAAGCACAAGGACAAGCGCGATCCCAAGGATTGGAAGGGCTTCAAGTTCGCCGTACCCTTCGACTATTCGATGCACAATTACTTGCTGCGTTATTATCTCGCCGAGCACGGCCTCGACCCCGACGTCGATGTGCAGATCCGCGCGGTGCCGCCGCCGGAGATGGTCGCCAATCTCCGCGCCGACAATATCGACGGCTTCCTCGGGCCCGATCCGATGAATCAGCGCGCGGTCTATGACGGCGCCGGCTTCATCCACATCCTGACCAAGGACATCTGGGAGGGCCATCCCTGCTGCGCCTTCGCGGCATCGAAGGAGTTCGTCACGTCGATGCCGAACACCTATGGCGCGCTCCTGAAATCGATCATCGAGGCCACCGCGTTCGCGCACAAGGCCGAGAACCGCAAGCAGATTGCGGAAGCGATCGCGCCGGCGAATTACCTGAACCAGCCGCAGATCGTGCTCGAGCAGATCCTGACGGGCACCTTCGCGGACGGTCTCGGCAACGTCGTCACGCAGCCGGGCCGCGTCGATTTCGATCCGTTCCCCTGGCAGTCCTTCGCGGTCTGGATCATGACGCAGATGAAGCGCTGGGGCCAGATCAAGGGAGACGTCGATTACAAGGCGGTCGCCGAGCAGGTCTATCTCGCCACCGACACCGGCAAGCTGATGGCCGAGATCGGGCTGACGCCGCCGACCACCACGTACAAGTCGTTCGCGGTGATGGGCAAGACGTTCGATCCCGCTAAGCCCGACGACTATCTCGCCAGCTTCAAGATCAGGAAGGCGTCGTGAGGGCGCTTACGGGGAGAGGGAGATGATGAACTCCCTTCGCCTGCGCGCGGCGATCGTCTCGATCGTGCTGTTCGCCGCCTTCATCGGCGTCTGGCATCTTGCGACCCGCAGCACCGGTCCGGCCACCAACATGAGCCCGGAATACGCGAAGCTGATGGGGCTCACCGCCACGCAAGGCAAATCGGCGATGCCGGGTCCGCTCGATGTCGGCGCCAAATTGTGGGAGCACTTGAGGCGCCCGTTCTACGACAACGGGCCGAACGACAAGGGGCTTGGCATCCAGCTCGCTTATTCGATCGGCCGCGTCGGGCTCGGCTATCTGATTGCGGTCCTGGTCGCGATCCCGCTCGGCTTCCTGATCGGCATGTCGCCGTTGATCAGCCGGGCGCTCGACCCGTTCATCCAGGTCTTGAAGCCGATCTCGCCGCTCGCCTGGATGCCGCTCGCGCTCTACACCATCAAGGATTCGTCGATTTCAGCGATCTTCGTGATCTTCATCTGCTCGGTGTGGCCGATGCTGCTCAACACCGCGTTCGGCGTCGCCGGCGTGCGCAAGGAATGGATCAACGTCGCGCGCACGCTCGAAGTCGGCACCGTCAGGCGCGCCTTCACCGTGATCCTGCCGGCCGCGGCGCCGACGATCCTGACGGGCATGCGGATCTCGATCGGCATCGCCTGGCTCGTGATCGTCGCTGCCGAAATGCTCGTCGGTGGCACCGGCATCGGTTATTTCGTCTGGAACGAGTGGAACAACCTCTCGATCACCAATGTCATCATCGCTATCCTCATGATCGGGATCGTCGGCATGCTGCTCGACCAGATCCTCGCGCGCTTCACGCGCATGGTCACGTTTCCGGAGTAGGGCGATGACCGACAAATTCATCTCGATCGAAGGCATCGCGCGGCGTTATCCGGGCGCGGGAGGCGGCACCACCACCGTGTTCGAGGACTTGTGGCTCGCGATGGCGCGCGGCGAATTCGGCTGCGTGATTGGCCATTCCGGCTGCGGCAAGACCACGGTGCTCAACATCCTGGCAGGCCTCGACGAGCCGAGCGAGGGCGCCGTGATCGTCGACGGGCAGGCGATCGAGGGCACGAGCCTCGACCGCGCCGTGATCTTCCAGAGCCACGCGCTGCTTCCCTGGCGCACCGTGCTCGGCAATGTCGCCTACGCCGTCAGCTCGAAATGGCGCAAATGGGACCGCGCGAAGGTCAAGGCGCATGCGCAGAAGTTCATCGATCTCGTCGGTCTCACCGGTTCGGAGCACAAGCGTCCGTCCGAACTGTCGGGCGGCATGAAGCAGCGCGTCGGCATCGCGCGGGCGCTGTCGATCACGCCGAAGATCATGCTGATGGACGAGCCGTTCTCGGCGCTGGACGCGCTGACGCGCGGCACGCTGCAGGACGAGGTGCGGCGCATTTGTCTCGAGACCGGGCAGACCGCGTTCATGATCACCCACGACGTCGACGAGGCAATCTATCTCGCCGACAAGATCTTCCTGATGACCAACGGCCCGGGCGCCGTGCTGGCCGAGATCGTCGAAAATCCGTTGCCCAAGGGTCGCGGCCGCATAGATCTGCATCGGCATCCCTATTACTACGCGCTCCGCAACCACATCATCGATTTCCTGGTCAGCCGCAGCAAGAGCTTTGCGGCTGATGCCACCGATCACGACCCGCGCAACGTGCCGACGGTGCGGCCGGGTTTGCCTGAATTGGCGATCGCATCGGACGCCGAGCCGCCAACCGAGACGTCATGGCCGGGCCTGTCCCGGCCATCAACGTCTTCCTGAATCCGATCGATAATTTGGATGCCCGGGACAAGCCGGGGCATGACGAGCAGAAGGAGACCCTGACATGAAACGTTCCGACCTCACCGAAAAGCTGCTCGACATCAAGCGCGAGAAGGGCTGGAGCTGGAAATACATCTGCGAGCAGATCGGCGGCTATTCCGAGGTGCTGATAACAGGCGCGATCCTCGGCCAAATGAAGTTGACCAAGCCGCAGGCCGCGAACGCCGGCGAACTGTTCGGCCTGTCCAAGTCGGAAATCGCGATGCTGAACGAGACGCCGATGCGCGGGGAGGGCGTGCCGATGCCGCCGACCGATCCCTTGATCTACCGCTTCTACGAGCTCGTGATGGTCAATGGCCCGGCCTGGAAGGCGCTGATCGAGGAGGAGTTCGGCGACGGCATCATGTCGGCGATCGACTTCGACATGGTGATGGAGCGCCTGCCGAGTCCCAAGGGCGACCGCGTCAAGTTCACGATGTCCGGAAAATTCCTGCCGTACAAATATTACGGCGCCAGCGGCAACGTACCAGAGTACGGGTTCAAAGAGGGATAGACATACGGCGGTTAACGCGGGATGAAGTGGTGCATCGATTTTTCGCGGCATGGGTTCGTCTTGTTGCAATCCAAGGTCGCTATAGACCGGCGCGTCACTTCAACCGCAAGGGTCCGCCATAATGTCGCCGATGCGCCTTCTTCTCCCGGCAGCTATAGGCCTGCTGTTCCTGATCGCTCCTGCTTTCGCCCAGACGCCGGGGCAGCGGATCGTCGTTGAGCAATCCGGCAGCTCTCCGCGCCAGGAGGGGGCGGTGCGGGTTCAGAGCTCGATCAATTTCTTTATCGCCGGTCCGACCGGAGAGGGGGATGAGGCGTAGAAGCTCCGTGAACGCGCGCGCCGCATCGTGTATGAGATGGCGGCGCGCGAATGTGATCTGCTGCGGGAAGTGCTGGCCAAGGACTGCCGGATGGAATCGGTGACCAGCAACATCAACATCAACCGGTAATTTGGTCAGCAGCAGGAGGGCTTGACCATCAACGGCTCGATGAGCTTTCAAACCACGTTGAAATAGCCCCGAGCAGCAGGGGCCTATGCCCCCGCCTTCACCTGCGCCACGGCCTGGACCAGCAGTTCGTCCATCTTGGCGCGGATTTGAGCTTCCGTGATGGCCTCGCCCTTCGCGGTGAGGTCCTTGAAGACCTTCTGCAGCACGTCCTGGTCGCCGGCTTCCTCGAAATCGGCGGCAACCACTTCCTTGGCGTAGGTGTTGGCGGCATCGCCCGCGAGGCCAAGCTTTTCCGCCGCCCACATGCCTAACAACTTGTTGCGGCGCGCCTCGGCCTTGAATTTCTGCTCCTCGTCGAGGGCGAATTTCTTCTCAAAACCTTCCTCGCGCTTATCGAATGTGGTCATCGGTGGTTCCAATTGCTGCTGACGGACGGATGGAGCTTGCGTTGCGGCAGCCCCAGCGGATGCCTAGATAGAAGGGACGAATCGGCAAGACAACGAGCCGTTAAGCCGCAGGCAGAATGGCAGATTTTGGCGCCCTAATCCAAGGCGGATAAGTCGGCCATAAAGGGTCCGGGTCGATTGTGCTGGATGGGCCAATCGGATAGGTTGCCATACGGCTTGGTTCTTGTTCTGTTTGGGGTTCCAGGCTTCCGCGGCAGCTCCGTCGTGGGTCGCGATCCCTAGTCAACCGGAGCACACCAGATTCATGGATTTCAACAAAACACGGTACATCCCAATGAGCCGTCGACGCCGCATTTATGAAGGCAAGGCCAAGGTCCTTTACGAAGGTCCCGAGCCCGGAACCCTCATCCAGCACTTCAAGGACGACGCGACCGCGTTCAATGCCAAGAAACACCAGGTGATCGAGGGCAAGGGCGTCCTCAACAACCGGATTTCGGAGTACCTGTTTCAGCACCTCAATGACATCGGGGTGCCGACGCACTTCATCCGTCGCCTCAACATGCGCGAGCAATTGATTCGCGAGGTCGAGATCGTGCCGCTGGAAGTGGTGGTGCGGAACGTCGCCGCCGGCTCGCTGTCGCAGCGCCTCGGTATCGAGGAAGGTACGCAGTTGCCGCGCTCGATCATCGAATTCTACTACAAGAACGACCAGCTCAACGACCCCATGGTGTCGGAAGAGCATATCACCGCCTTCGGCTGGGCGACGCCGCAGGAGATCGACGACATCATGGCGCTCGCTATCCGCGTTAACGACTTCCTGACCGGGCTGTTTTTGGGCATCGGTATCCGCCTTGTCGACTTCAAGATGGAATGCGGGCGGCTGTTTGAGAACGAAATGATGCGGATCATCGTCGCCGACGAGATCTCGCCCGATTCGTGCCGGCTGTGGGACATCAAGTCGAATGAGAAGCTCGACAAGGACCGTTTCCGCCGCGATCTCGGCGGGCTGCTGGAAGCCTATACCGAGGTGGCAAAGCGGCTCGGCATCCTCATGGAGAACGAGCGGCCGGCGGGCTCCGGTCCGGTGCTGGTGAAGAGCTGAGAGGGGCTAGGTTTAAGTGAAGGCACGCGTCACCGTTACGTTGAAGTCCGGCATCCTCGATCCCCAAGGCAAGGCGATCGAGGGCGCCCTGAAATCGCTCGGCGTCGATGGTGTCGCCAGCGTCCGCCAGGGCAAGGTGTTCGACATCGAGCTCTCCGGCTCCGACCGCGCCAAGGCGGAAGCCGCGCTGAAGGAAGCGGCCGACAGGCTGCTCGCCAATACCGTGATCGAGAATTATCGGGTCGAACTGCTCTGATGAAATCCGCCGTCCTCGTCTTTCCCGGCATCAATCGCGAGCGCGACATGGCGCGGGCGCTCAAGCTCATCTCGGGCAAGGAGCCGGCGATGGTCTGGCATGCCGAGACCTCGCTGCCTGAAGGCACCGACCTCGTCGTGGTGCCCGGCGGCTTCTCCTATGGCGATTACTTGCGCTGCGGCGCGATTGCAGCGCGGGCGCCGATCATGAACGCGGTGCGCGACTACGCCAGTAAGGGCGGTCTCGTGCTCGGCGTCTGCAACGGCTTTCAGATCCTCTGCGAATCCGGCCTGCTGCCGGGCGTGTTGATGCGCAATGCGGGATTGAAGTTCATCTGCCACGACGTGCATCTGCGCGTCGAACGTTCCGACACGCCGTTCACCCGCGGCTACAATGCCGGCCAGGTGATCCGCGTCCCGGTCGCGCATGGCGAGGGCAATTACGAGGCGGATGAAGAGACGATCAAGCGATTGGAAGGCGAGGGACGGGTGCTCTATCGCTACTGCTCGCCGGACGGCGTGGTCGACGAGCGCCACAATATCAATGGCGCCGCGCAATCGATCGCCGGCATCGTCAACGACGGCGGCAATGTGCTCGGCATGATGCCCCATCCGGAAAATCACGTCGAGGACATCATGGGCTGCACCGACGGCCGCGGCCTGTTTGCGGGCCTGGTCCGGCATCTGGAAAAGGCCGCGTGAAGTCGGTCGTCGCGAGGTGGCTCGCGGCGATTGCGTCGCTTTGGTTTGCGACTACGGCGCATGCCCAGGATTTCCCGAAACACCCCATCACCATGATCGTGCCGTTCGCGGCCGGCGGCACCTCCGACGTGATTGCGCGCGTGGTTGCCGAGCAGATGAGCGTGGCGCTGGGGCAGCCGATCGTGATCGAGAATGTCGCGGGCGCCGGCGGCTCGACCGCGCTGTCCCGGGCCGCGCGTGCGGAGCCGGATGGCTACACGATTGCGATCGGCAACGCCGGCACCAGCGCCGCCACCTACACGATCTATCCGAAACTGCCGTTTACGCCGGACTCCTTTGTGCCGTTCGCGGTGGTCGCAAAGACCTTTGGCATCATTGCTTTGCGCAAGGATTTTCCCGCCAAGGATCTGCAGGAGTTCATCGCTTACGCGAAGAAGAATCCCGGCAAGATCAATCTTGGCCATGCCGGCGTCGGCTCCTCGAATTACCTGATCTGCAAGAGTTTTGTGAACGCCGCCGGAATCGACGTGACGCTGGTCGGCTATCGCGGCGCTGCGCCAGCGCTGACGGATGCGATCGGCGGCCAGATCGACGGCGTTTGCGATGCGGCGGCCTCGGTGTCGCAGGCGATCAACGAGAAGCTGGTGAAGGGACTCGTGGTCGGCTCGACCGTGCGGCTTGCGACGCTGCCTGATCTGCCGACCTCGGCAGAAGCAGGCCTGCCCGAATTCGAGGCGCAGGGCTGGAACGGGTTATTCGCGCCAAAGGGTACGCCGCCCGAGATCATCGCCAAATTGAACGCCGCGGCGCGGACCGCCGTGGAGAGCGAGGCGGTGAAAAAACGCTTCACCGATCTGTCGACGGTTGCGCCCGACGCCAACGAGCATGCGCCGGACGTGCTGCAACAGCTCGTCGCGCGCGATGTCGAGAAATACAAGAAGCTGCTGGCGGACGACCAGAAATAGGCGGCCCGCTCTGCTGGCCTGAAACTTGCCCGTACTCCCCCGATCCAGGCACGGATCTTTCCGATCGTTGGGCGGGAGGACTTTTATGCTTATTCGCAAGGCTTGCTGCACGTTCACGCTCACCGCTGCGCTGCTTTCGTCGCATGCGGCAATGGCCGAAACCACGCTGCGCATCGGCATGACGGCATCCGATATCCCCACGGCGACCGGGCTGCCGAACAACGGCTTCGAAGGAATGCGCTTTCTCGGCTACCCGATCTTCGAGGGATTGGTGCTGTGGGATTTGACCAGGACCGACAGATTGGCCGGTTTGCGTCCGGGGCTAGCAGAGAAATGGGAACAGGATCCCGAGAACAACAAGACCTGGATCTTCCATCTGCGCCATGGCGTCAAATTCCACGACGGCACGGATTTCAATGCGGATGCCGTGATCTGGAATCTCGAGCGCTATTTCAACACGTCCAGCCCGCAATTCGAGGCCGCCAGTTCGGCGATGTCGCGAGCGCGCGTTCCCGTGATGGGCAGCTACAAGAAGATCGATGCCTTCACGGTCGCCATCACCACGACCAAGCCGGCGTCCTATTTCCCCTACATGGCGGTCTATCTTCTGTTCACATCGCCGGCTTCGTTCGAAAAGGCGGGGCGGGATTGGGCCAACGTCGCGACTTTGCCCGCGGCCGGTACTGGACCGTTCCGCATCACCAAGGTCGTGCCGCGTCAGGAGGCGGATCTCGCGCGCTGGGATGGGTATTGGGACGCGAGCAAAAGGGCGAAGGTCGACAACGTCGTGCTCATGCCGATCCCTGAAGCGAACTCGCGCTTGGCCGCGCTTCGCTCCGGTCAGGTCGACTGGATCGAGGTGCCGCCGGCCGACGGCGTCGCTTCGCTGAAATCGGCGGGCTTCACCATCACCACCGGCTCCTATCCCCATGTCTGGCCGTGGTTCTACAATATCGGCGCGACCAACAGCCCCTTCAAGGACGTGAAAGTCCGCCAGGCCCTGAACTATTGCATCGACCGGGAAGGGCTCGTGGCGCTCCTCAACGGGACTGCGGAGCCTTCGGTGGGGTGGCTCAAGGCCAGCGACCCCGATTTCGGCTCGCCAGCCAACCGCTACAAGTTCGACCCCGCCAGGGGCAAGGCGCTGCTTGCCGAGGCCGGATACACGCCGGCGAAGCCATTGTCCTTCAAGATGCTGATCTCGAATTCCGGTTCGGGCCAGATGCTGCCTTTGCCGATGAACGAATTCCTGCAGCAAAACCTGAAAGAGGGGTGCGGTGTGAACGTGGCCTTCGACGTGATCGAATGGCAGGTTCTGTTGACCGCCGCGCGGGCGACGCCGGATAGTCCCACTTTGCAGGGCGCCATGGGGCTCAATATCTCCTCGCCATCCTCCGATGCCGGCATCATGGCGCGCTATTTCTCGTCCGAGAATTTTTCGCCGAACGGGTTCAATTTCGAGCAGTGGAAGGACCCTGAGTTCGACGATGCGCTCAAGACGATCTCGGAGGCCACCGACCCCAAGGTGATCGCTGCCGCCTATCGCAAGGCGCATGAACGCCTCGTCGACAACCCGCCCTGGCTCTACATCGTGCACGATCTCAACCCGCGCGCGATGAGCCCGAAGGTCAAGGGATTCGTCTCGCCGCAATCGTGGTTCGTCGATCTGACCCTGGTGAGCCTGCAGTAAAGGCTTTCGAGGCCCTCAGCCCCTCAGCCGCATCCGCAGCCAGTTTAGGCCGAGCCTGTAACGGTCGCCCGGAACGGTCATCGCGGCTACGCCCGCCATGACGAGCACAAGCCCGAGGGTGAGGTTCGAGGGTACGGCTTCGCCGAGCAGCACCACCGACAGGCCAACGCCGATCGGGATGCGCAGGTAGCCTTGCGCGTTGGTAATCAGCGTGCCGAGGCGGGAGAGGCACATGTAGAACAGCATCAGGCCGATCGCGCTGGAGAAGATGCCCATGGTCGTGACGGCGGCGAGCGCCTGCGGCGTCGGATGCAGCGTCCACGGATGTTCGACGACGATGGCGGCTGGCAGCAGCACGAGGCCGCCGAACAACAGCGAGCCGGCGGCAACCACCATCGGGTCGTAGTCGGACAGGCGCAGGCCGAAGATCGTGGCACACGCAAAGGAGATGGTGGCGAGCAGGATCGCCATCTCGGCAAAGATCTCGCTGCCGAGGCCACCGAGCGCATCGAGACCGATGATCACGGCGGTGCCAGCGAGGCCAAGGATCGCCCCAGCGAGCTTCAACAGCGTCGCCGGCTCATGCCGCGTGATGGCCCAGGTGATCAGGAAGGCAAAAATCGGCGTGGTCGAGGCGAGCACCACGGTGGGAGCCGCCGCCACATATTGCTGCGCCCAGGTGATCACCAGGAACGGGACTGTCGAGTTGATGGTCTGCTGGAAGGCAAACAGCTTCCACGCCTTGGCGTCGGTCGGAATGCGACGGCCGCGGATGCGCAGGATCACCAGGAGGAACAGCGCCGCGATCAGGGAGCGGGCGGAGATGAAGGTGATCGGCGGGATCGAGCCGAGACCGATCTTGGTCAAGGGATAAGTCGAACTCCAGCAGCAGGCGAGCGCGAGCAGCAGCGCATAATCCTGCCAGCGATGGTGCGGCCGCTTCAGCGCTGATCGTGCAGACGTCTCCACGGCAGCCGTCACGCTACCCGTCCTTAATGTGCTCTTCGGCACCTCTTGCTCCCGGCGCATTGGCGCGCTGGAGCCAGTCTTAGCCTGAGAGCGCAAAAAGGAAAGGCGGGAGCTATGCGCTGGCCTCAAGCGGCGCCTTCAGCTTCACCCGCTTGATCGTCCCGGAGAAGGTGAACAGCGAGCGCTCACCCGTTTTCAGCATGCCGCGCAGGAAGATCAGCGAACCGCCCGCGCGGGTCACTTCGCCCACGCATTCGACCAATTCGCCCTCGCGTGCCGCGTCGAGGAATTCGCAGGAGAATGCCACCGTCACGCCCGGGCCTTCCAATTCGGCCGAGGCGATCGCGAACAGGCAGTAGTCCGCAAAGGCCATGAAGCAGCCGCCATGGACGTTGCGCATGCCGTTGAGATGCTTTTTCTCCACCCGGAACGCGCACTGCACGCGGCCGTTCTCATCCATCCGGTGCCAGAACGGGCCGATATGGCTCTCGAAACTGTCCCGGATCCAGGTGCGCCAGCCCTTGAATTCGCCCTCGGTCGCGACATGCAGGTCGGGGCGGCGGAGGAATGCAGTCTTGGAGAGCTCGTTCACGCTGGCAGGCTTTCAAAATTGAGTTCCGGTCCTTAAATCCGATCCTGTCCGTTTGT
Source organism: Bradyrhizobium sp. Leo78 (assembly GCF_059512425.1). Classification (NCBI taxonomy): domain Bacteria; kingdom Pseudomonadati; phylum Pseudomonadota; class Alphaproteobacteria; order Hyphomicrobiales; family Nitrobacteraceae; genus Bradyrhizobium; species Bradyrhizobium sp. Leo78. Next base: position 153,171 of record NZ_JCAMOT010000012.1, on the reverse strand, counting down.
GCAAATTCGTCAGCCCGCGGCCCGCCGCCGCAAAGCTCTGGACAGGGCGGAAAAGCGCCATAAAAGGCCTTTGCCCGCACCGCCGATCTACCTAATAAGGGACCCATGAACGAGCCCCAGATCACCCCCGAACTCGTCGCCGCCCACGGGCTCAAGCCTGACGAGTATGAGCGCATCCTGAAATTGATCGGGCGGGTGCCGAGCTTCACCGAGCTCGGAATCTTCTCGGCGATGTGGAACGAGCATTGCTCGTACAAGTCCTCGCGCATCCATCTGCGCGGACTGCCCACGAAAGCGCCATGGGTGATCCAGGGGCCCGGCGAGAATGCCGGCGTGATCGACATCGGCGACGGCCAGGCCGTGGTCTTCAAGATGGAGAGCCACAACCACCCGAGCTATATCGAACCCTATCAGGGCGCGACCACTGGCGTCGGTGGCATTTTACGCGATGTGTTCACGATGGGTGCGCGGCCCCTCGCCTGCCTCAATGCGCTGAGCTTTGGCGCGCCGGAGCATCCGAAGACGCGCCATCTCGTCTCGGGCGTGGTCGCCGGGGTCGGCGGCTACGGCAATTCCTTCGGCGTGCCGACGGTCGGCGGGCAGGTTCGCTTCCACACCCGCTATGACGGCAACATCCTGGTCAATGCGATGGCGGTCGGTCTCGCTGACGCCGACAAGATCTTCTATGCGGCGGCCTCCGGCGTGAACATGCCGATCGTCTATCTCGGCTCGAAGACCGGCCGCGACGGCATCCATGGCGCCTCGATGGCCTCGGCCGAGTTCGACGACAATTCCGAGGAGAAGCGGCCGACCGTGCAGGTCGGCGATCCCTTCGCGGAGAAGCTGTTGCTCGAGGCCTGCCTCGAGATCATGGAAAAGGGCTGCGTGATCGCGATCCAGGACATGGGCGCGGCGGGGCTCACCTGCTCGGCGGTCGAGATGGGCGCCAAGGGCGATCTCGGCGTCGATCTCGATCTCGACGCGGTGCCGACACGCGAGACCGGCATGAGCGCCTACGAGATGATGCTCTCGGAAAGCCAGGAGCGCATGCTCATGGTCCTCAAGCCCGAGAAGGAGCAGGAAGCCGAGGCGATCTTCCGCAAATGGGGCCTCGATTTCGCGGTGGTCGGCTACACCACGCCGACCAAGCGGTTCGTTGTCAAGCATGGCGGCGACGTCATGGCGGATCTGCCGATCAAGGAGCTTGGCGACGAGGCGCCGGTCTACGACCGCCCGCACACGGCTTCCGCCGCGCAGCCCGTGATCCATGCGCGCGACGTCGAGGCGCCGCTTGGCATTCCGCAGGCGCTGGAGAAGCTGATTGGCACGCCCGAGCTGTGCTCGAAGCGCTGGGTGTGGGAGCAATACGATCACGTCATCCTGGGCAACACCGTGCAGCGCCCCGGCGGCGATGCGGCTGTTGTCCGCGTGCAGGATGGGCCGAAGGGGCTTGCGATGACGGTCGACGTGACGCCGCGCTATTGCGAGGCCGATCCTTATCAGGGCGGCAAGCAGGCAGTGGCGGAAGCCTGGCGCAACATCACCGCGGTGGGCGGCAAGCCGCTCGCGATCACCGACAATCTCAATTTCGGCAATCCTGAGCGGCCCGAGATCATGGGCCAGTTCGTCGGCTGCCTGCAGGGCATTTCCGAAGCTTGCCGCGCGCTGGACTTCCCGGTCGTTTCCGGCAACGTCTCGCTCTACAACGAGACCAACGGCCGCGCCATTCTGCCGACGCCCTCGATCGGTGGTGTCGGCGTGCTCGACGATTTCGCCAAGTCCGCGACGCTCGCGTTCAAGGCGGAAGGCGAGGCGATCCTCTTGATCGGCGAGACCCATGGCTGGCTCGGCCAGTCCGTCTATCTGCGCGACATCTGCGGCCGCGAGGAGGGCGCACCGCCGCCGATCGATCTCGCCGCCGAGAAGCGTAACGGCGATGTCGTGCGCGGGATGATCCACGGTGGTACCGCGACCGCGGTGCATGACATCTCCGACGGCGGGCTGTTGATCGCGCTCGCCGAGATGGCGATCGCAAGCGGCATCGGCGCGCGGTTGTTGGCAGCACCGACGGCGCTGGTGCCGCACGCCTACTGGTTCGGCGAAGATCAGGCGCGCTATATCGTTACCGTACCGGAGGCTGACGCCGGCCGTGTGCTTGCGAAGATGCGGGGTTGCGGCATGCCGTGCGCGCGCATCGGCACCACCGGCGGCGACGCGATCTCAATCGTAGGCGAAACGCCGGTGGCGATCACGACGCTGAACGAAGCGTTCGAGCGCTGGTTGCCGGCCTATATGAGCGGCAAGGCGGCGTAGGGGCGCCGCGTTCTATCCGCTGTCATTGCGAGCGGAGCGAAGCAATCCATGTCGCCACTTGTGGAGCTATGGATTGCTTCGTTGCTGTCGCTCCTCGCAATGACGGCGGAGAGGGCGGCGTCACAACACGTGCTTCGCGCCTGGAATCTTCCGCAAGCCCGCCGTCGCCGCCCAGCTCAGCAGCACCGTCAGCACAAACGCGATGGCCGCCTTCACGATCGCCGGCCAATTGAAATCAAACATCCAATATTGCAGCCAGAGCACGATCGGATAGTGCACCAGGAACATGCCATAGGCATCAGGCTGCATCGGATCGAGGATGCTCCGGCCGGATTGTTTGAATCGCAGGAAATAGGCCAGGATCACGAACATGATGGCGACGCTGAAGGAAGCGAAGAAGAGACCGTAGGTCGCCTCATACCAGTCCGGCAGACGTACCGGATTGCCCAGGATTTCGCGCTTGATGTAAATCAGCACCCACATCAGGCAATACGGAACCAGCGCCACGACCGCCCAGCCCCAGCTACTCTTCGCAAGCCGGCCGTCTGCAGCCAGCAGACCGCGATCCAAATACATGGCGCCTATGCCTGCACCGAAAAAGAAGTAGGTCGCATAGAGCAGCACGCGGCCGTGCTGGACCGAGAACGGTCCGAACTCGAACCAGCTCCCTGCCCCAAAGTGAACGCGCCCCGGAATGTAGAGCACGGCAGTGACCGCGAGCATGACCACGAAGAACAGGGTGGGCCGTTCGCGCCCCTGCAGCGACAGGCGATTGATCGGATCGATGATTTTGGGTGACAGCAGATACGCCGCGCTCGCAACGAGGTCGAAGGCGAGCAAGATCCAGAGAAACCAGATCGGGCCGCTCGGCCACGGCCCGACGGTGATTGTTTTCCACCAGAACTCGGAGAAGCTCAGATCCGGAGTTTGACGCAGCGCAAAGGAGTAGTAGGCCAGCGGAATGAGCGTGAACGCGCAGATCACGAAGGGCAGGCCAAGTCGAACCAGGCGATCGAGCAAGTATTGCACCGGCCCCTTCCGAGACAGGCCCGGCCACACGAACAGTCCCGACAGGAAGAAGAACATCGCCATGAAGAAGCTGTCGGTGGCGAGCACGATCATGTCGAAAACGATCGAGTACTTGGGATCGGTGTGTCCGAAATACGTATAGGGAATCACCGAGTGATGCAGCAGCACGACCAGCGTCAGGAACGTGCGGGTACGATCGAGCGCGGCGTTGCGCGCTTTTGCTTTCGGTGCAGCGTGAGCTTCCGCGGTCGCCATGGTGTGGGAGATCGAGCTCATATGCGCCCCCCTCTCAGAGGTGATCGGTGGTGATGTTGCAATCCGGAACCGGATTGGGCAAGGCCCAATCGCTGCAATCCGGAAACGTCGATGTGATTGCACGGTCGCCGAAACAACGGAACGAGGCGATTCACGGCACGTTGGTGCGGCCGCATGCAACGCGGAGAGTTATCATGCGACACAAATTGCATCTATCGGTCGTCATCGCGATGTCATTGATGACGGTGTCATCGGCCGCCTTCGCGCAAGCTCCAGGCGGCGGCGGCACCGGGGCAGCGCAGCAGGCCGGTGGCAGCACGCCTCCACCGGCGGCCACACCTACCAACCCGGGATCGGCCGGCATCTCGGCGGCGCCCGGCGGGCAGTCGAGCTCCACCACCGGAATGGGCACCGGCGGAACGTCCACCACGAATCCATCCCTGCACCAGCCAGGCACGCGCAGCACATCGCCAGGTGCAGCCGGGACCGGTCTGCCGCCGAACGGCATCCCGGAAGACGATGCCATTCCGTCCGGTTCTTCCGGGTCCATCGAACGGTAGAGGAAGCTTGCAGGGTCAAGCGGGGCGGCGATCAATTCGCCGCCTCACTGCTTTGGAACTCGCGCTATCGCCCGAGGTTACCCCCGCGAAATAGCTGGAGAAGAGGGCGATGACGTTACTGAAATGGGCGCTGATTTTTCTTGTGGTGTCGATTATAGCCGGCTTGCTCGGCTTCACTGGCATATCGGCAGCCTCCGCCGATATCGCGCGGGTATTGTTCTATATTTTTGTCGTGATCTTCCTGGTGCTCCTGATACTCGGGCTCACGATATTCAGGGCGTAGTATTGAGCAGCGTCGTCGTCATGCCCCGGGGCTCGCCTGGGCATCCACGTCCTCTTGCCGGGGAAGCGGCAGCGTGGTGGATGGCCGGGTCAGGCCCGGCCATGACGAGACCTTGTCTTCCGCGCTTACGCCACTTCCTCGATCGTGACCTTGTCCGGATAGAACGCCAGGTGACCGGCGATTTCCTTCATCGCCGGGAAGGGCGTCTCATAGGTCCAGATCGAATTCTCCAGCGTCTTGCCGTTGGCATTGATGCTGAAATAGTTCGCATCGCCCTTGTAGGGGCAATGTGTGGTCCGCTCGGTCCGGGAGAGCAGGGCCATGTTGGCGTCTTCCCGCGGGATGTATTGCACGGCAGGATAGCTGGCTTCCTTCAGGGTCAGCGCATGGGTGGAGTCGGCGATGACGACGTCCCCCGCCCGGACGCGGATGCGCTTGGGATTGGAGGCAATCGTGATCGGATGGTCGGGACCTGGGAGTTTCATGATTCTGCGCCTTTTTTGGTCAGTTCGTTGTGACCGAATGATGCAGCTAAAACGATTGGAAGCGGTATATAGTGGCTGATAGGATGAGCTAGAAGAGCGCAATCGCTAGGTTTTGCTCCGTGTGGCCGGCCATGCCGGCCGCGATTTGAACGTCGAAATGGAGGTGTACTGGGATGCCGATGGACGCCCGCGATATCGAATCCATGATCAAGGCAGCCATTCCCGATGCCGTGGTGACGATCCGCGACCTGGCCGGAGACGGCGACCATTACGCGGCAACGGTGATCTCGGAATCTTTCCGCGGCAAGTCCCGTGTCCAGCAGCACCAGATCGTCTACCAGTCTCTCAAGGGACAGATGGGCGGCATACTGCACGCATTGGCGCTGCAGACCGGGGTGCCTGGCGGGCCCGAGGCCTGATCATCTCGTTAGATCATGATCCGATTGGACGGAATCGGATCATGACCTCATCTCTTTGTTTGAGCATGCTGTAGGGGGCACCGATGGCTGCGGAGAACCGACGCGGCGCGATGTTTCGCGTCGTCGTGCCACATCAGCACAGCCGCGTCACCTATGTCGAACTGTTCTTCGATCTGGTGTTCGTGTTCGCGGTCACGCAGATCTCGCACACGCTGCTGCATCATTTCACGCCGATCGGCGCGGTCCAGGTCACGCTGCTGTTCCTCGCGGTCTGGTGGGTCTGGGTCTTCACGGCCTGGGTAACCAACTGGCTCAATCCGGAACTGACGCCGGTCCGCATCCTCTTGTTCCTGATGATGCTCGGCGGCCTCGTGCTGTCGACCACGATTCCGACGGCCTTTGAAGGCCGCGGCCTGTGGTTCGCCATCGCCTATGTGGTGATGCAGGTCGGTCGTACCGCATTCTGGTTCCTCTCGACCCCGCACCACTGGACGGCGGTGCGCCACAATGCCATCCGCATCCTGGCCTGGCTCTCCACGTCCGCGGTGTTCTGGATCCTCGGCGGCCTTGCCGAGGGTGAGTCGAGGCTATGGCTGTGGATCATCGCGGTCGTGATCGAATATGTCTCGCCGGCAGCGCGGTTCTGGATCCCGGGGTTGGGGCCGTCCTCGCTTGAGGCTTGGGCGGTCGAAGGCGGCCATATGGCCGAGCGCTGCGCCCTTTTCATCATCATCGCGCTCGGCGAGGCTGTTGTCGTCAACGGAGCGACCTTTGCCGAACTGAGCTGGACCACCGAGATCGTGCTGGCCTTCGTGTCCTCCCTGGTCGCCAGCATCGCGATGTGGTGGATCTATTTCCACAAGGGCGCCGAGGCCGGCTCAGAACTGATCTCGACATCGGCCGAATCAGGGAAACTGGCGCGCCTTGCCTACACCTATCTGCACATGCCGATCGTCGCCGGCATCATCCTGACGGCGGTGTCGGACGAGTTGGTGCTGAAGCATCCCAGCGGTCATTCCGATCTCAAGACAATCTTGAGCACGATCGGCGGCCCGCTTCTGTTCCTGGTCGGGACGATCCTGTTCAAGCTCTCGATTCGGGGCTTTCTGCAGCTCTCCCACATCGTCGGCATCCTCGCTCTGCTCGCGGTGGGCTGGTTCGGAAGCGAGCTGTCGCCGCTATGGCTCTCGCTCCTCACGACCGCGATCATGATCGTGGTCGCGGTGTGGGAATCGGTGTCGCTGCGCTCGGCTTCGGAATCTCATTCCGAAGCGACCAGCGCGTGAACCGAGAACATCTTTGCCGCGTCGGTCCAGGACTGCCGCACCGTCCAGCCCGAGCTTCGGGCCAGCTCCGTGAACCGTTCCAGCGAATATTTGTAGCTGTTCTCGGTGTGAATGCTCTCGCCGGGACGGAACGAAAAGGTGTTGCCGAGGACCCGTACGCTCTGCGCCTTGCGGCTGATCAGGTGCATCTCGATCCGGTGGCGGTCGCGGTTGTAGATCGAGCGATGGGAGAAGGCGGAGAGATCGAAATTGCCGCCGAGCTCGCGGTTGATCCGCACCAGCACATTCAGATTGAAGCGCGCCGTGACGCCGGCTGAATCATTATAGGCGTTGTACAGCACGCGCTCGTCTTTCTCGAGGTCGACGCCGATGATCATCTGCGCGCCCGCACCTAAGATTTCACGCGCGGTGCGCAGGAGATCGGTGGCTTCGTGCGGCTCGAAATTGCCGATCGTCGATCCCGGGAAGAAGCCGACTTTCGGCATCCCGGCGATCTCGGCCGGCAGCGTGAACGGGGCGGTGAAGTCGGCCGCGACCGGATAAACGCGCAGGCCGGGAAAGTCCTTGCGCAGGCCTTCCGCCTGCGCATTCAGGAAATCGCCTGATATGTCGACGGGCACGTAGGCGCCGAATTCGCAGTGCTCGAGCAACAGGCGCACCTTGGTGGTCGCACCCGCGCCGAACTCGACCAGCGCGGCGCCCGCAGGGATGATCGCGGCGATCTCGGCCCCGCGATCGCGCAAGATGCCGAGCTCGGTGCGGGTCGGGTAGTATTCCGGCAGCACCGTGATCTGCTCGAACAGCTCCGAGCCGGTCGCGTCATAGAAATATTTGGGCGACAGGTGCTTGGGATGTTGCGCGAGATGTCCGATGACATCTTCGGCAAAGGCTGCGGTCTGTTCGTCAAAGGCATAGGCCTTGGCTAAAGCGCGGGCATGCACATTCATGATACTCTCCTGAACGCGCCTTCCCGCGCGCTATGATTTTTGGTTGTTTTTGCGCATGATTTTTTCGGAAAACCGGTATGTGCTTTTCCGGATCATGCTTGAGGACCGATCAGGCGTAATGGGCGAGACGTAGTCCCGTGAATTGCCAGCGGTGGTGCGGATAAAAGAAGTTGCGGTAGGTGATACGGCTGTGACCGTTCGGAGTTGCAAGCGAGGAGCCGCGCAGCACCAATTGATTGACCATGAACTTGCCGTTGTACTCGCCGAGCGCGCCCTCGATCGCCCGATAGCCGGGATAGGGTGAATAGGAGGAGCGGGTCCACTGCCAGACGATGCCGAAGGCGTCGTTGAGCTGCCCGGCGCGCGCGGCGACCTCCCATTCCATCTCGGTCGGCAGGTGTTTTCCGGCCCAGCGGGCGAAGGCGTCGGCCTCGTAATAACTGACGTGGGAGACCGGAGCTGCCGGATCGATCGGCTGCAGTCCGCCCAAGGTCATGATCTGCCATTGGCCGTCGACGTTGCGCCAGTGGCCGGGCGCGTCCCAGCCTTCCTTTTCGACGGTTGCAAAACCGTCCATCAGCCACAGCGTCGCTGTCGAATAGCCGCCGTCCTTGATGAAGGCGAGCCACTCCGCGTTGGTCACGAGATTCCGCGCCAATTTGACCGGGCCGACCAGGGCGCGATGCGCCGGCTTTTCATTGTCGAAATGAAAGCTGTCGCCCGCATGCCCGATGGTGTGGATGCCCTCGTTCAGCGTCACCCATTCCTCGCCGCTGCGGTTAGAGGCCGGGAAGCGCCAGGCCGGATCGTATGCCGGTGGGATCGGGTTCTGCGCGAAGGCATGCAGGATGTCGGTCCACATCAGTTCCTGATGCTGCTGTTCGTGATTGAGTCCGACCTCGACCAACGGGACCAGCTTGGCCAGCTTCTCCTCACCCGCAGCCTTGAAGAATTTCACCACAGCATCGTCGACATAGCGGCGATAGGCGGTGACTTCATCGGCACTTGGCCGGGTCAGATGACCGCGCTGGGCGCGGGCATGGCGAGGGCCGGCGCTGACATAATAGGAATTGAAGAGATAGGCATAATCGGGATGGAAAGGCTTGTAGCCGTGCTGGTGCTCGCCGAGCAGAAACTGCTCGAAGAACCAGGTGGTATGGGCGCGGTGCCACTTTGCCGGGCTCGCGTCCGGCATGGACTGGATCAGTTGGTCCTCCGCGGACAGGGGAGCGGCCCGGCGTTCGGTTTCATCCCGCACCGCGAGAAACGCCTCCACCAGACCCCGGGACAGGGGACCGGAATCAGAAGCGCGTGATGGGGAAGGGGTGGCAAGGGTGGCGGCAGCGGATGCTGGTTTCGTCACGGGTGTCTCCGAATGCTGGAGAGAACGTTGCTCTGCCAAACTGGTTCCCTACGGACAGTCCGTCCTAGATAGGGGCTCCCGTTCGGGAAAAAAGCCTCCCGGGGCCATGATATTAGTGTCGTCAGACTATGGACCCGGAGCCCGGCCGCCGTTCGAAAAGGGCCTCATGCATGCCAGCTCACCGCCATTTTGCTTTGGATGCACAACGGTTTGGGCTACATATATAGCTAGTCGCGGGGTAAGCGGGTCGAGCCGGCCCACCAGCAATGCCGCAAGGGGCGGAGCCCCAAAGGGAAACGAAAATGAGCATCGAACAATTCATCGACAACGAAGTGAAGTCGAACGACGTCGTGCTGTTCATGAAGGGCACGCCGCAATTTCCGCAGTGCGGTTTCTCCGGCCAGGTGGTGCAGATCCTCGACCACATCGGCGTGGGCTATAAGGGCTTGAACGTGCTGGAGTCCGCCGAGCTGCGCGACGGCATCAAGGTCTATTCGAACTGGCCGACCATTCCCCAGCTCTACGTGAAGGGCGAGTTCGTCGGCGGCTGCGACATCATCCGCGAGATGTTCCAGGCCGGCGAGCTGCAGCAGCTTTTCGCCGACAAGGGCGTTCCGGTCGGCGCCGCCGCCTGAGCCTGATGGCGCGCCAATTCGGCAACGCGTGCCTCGAAGTCATCGTTGCCGACATTACAACGTTACGCGTTGACGCCATCGTCAACGCGGCCAATTCGTCCCTCCTGGGTGGAGGCGGTGTCGATGGAGCGATCCATCGCGCCGCCGGACCCGAATTGCTCGCCGAGTGCCGCTCCTTGCGCGGCTGTGCGACCGGCGACGCCAAGATCACACATGGTTATCGGCTTCCCGCCCGGCATGTGATCCACGCCGTTGGCCCGGTCTGGCACGGCGGCGGCCAAGGCGAGGATGGATTGCTCGCCTCCTGCTATCGCCGCGCGCTCGAGCTCTGTCAGGCGAACGGGCTTGCCACATTGGCGTTTCCGGCCATTTCGACTGGTGTCTATCGCTTCCCCGCCGACCGTGCCGCCGGGATTTCGGTTGGGGCGGTCGCGGAGGGACTTAGCTATGCGCCGGCGGTCAACCGGGTGATCTTCTGCTGCTTCTCCGAGGCCAGCGCCCGGCCGCATGAGCAGGCTTTGGCCGGTCTTGACGGCCCTTGTGCTGGTTGACGCGCCGCCGCTACACTCCCTGCCGAATTCGGGAGGGGTCCAAATGAATTCAGTTAAATTGCTGCGCCTGCTGGTGACAGGCGCGCTGATGCTCGTGGCATGGCCTGCCGCTGCTGCGGAAGGAACCTTCGATATTCCTGCAGGCGCGCATTTCAACCAGGGCAAGCTTGCGAAGATCGGGGCGTTCTTCGACAACGAGGTGGCGACCGGAAAAATCCCGGGCGCGATCGTCCTGATCCAGCAGCATGGCAAGCCGGTCTATCACCAGTCCTTCGGCGTGCAGGACGTGGCGAGCAAGGCGCCGATCACCGACAAGACGATCTTCCGCCTGTTTTCGATGACGAAGGCGATCACCGCCGTCGTCTCGGTGCAGCTCCTTCAAGAGGGCAAGTTCAAGCTGGATGATCCGGTTGCGAAATACATCCCGTCCTTCGCTAATGTGAAAGTCGGCGTCGAGAAGAAGAACGAGGACGGCAGCAAGACGCTCGAACTGGTGCCGCCGGACCGGCCGATGACCGTGCTCGACCTGATGCGCCACACCTCCGGCATCACCTATGGCTTCTATGGCGATAGCCTGGTGCGCAAGGCCTATGCATCCTCCAATCTCTATGCCGGCGATTTCGATCTTGCCGAATTCGCCGAGCGGATCGCCAAGCTGCCGCTGCACAATCAGCCGGGCGCGCTCTGGCAATACGGCCACTCCACCGATGTGCTGGCGCGCATCATGGAGATCGTGTCCGGCAAGCCGCTGCTCGCGATCGAGCGCGAGAAGCTGCTCGATCCGCTCGGCATGAACGACACCCGCTTCCTCGTCACCGATCCGGAGAAGCAGAAGCTGCTGGCGCTCCCGATGCCGAACGACAGCGATTTCCGGGTCGGCCGCATCAACGATCCGACCGTTGTCAAGAAAATGGAGTTTGCCAGCGGCGGCATGGTCTCGACCATGGCGGATTTCTCCCGGTTTGCGCAGATGCTGCTCAATGGCGGCACCTTCGATGGCCGGACCTATCTGACCCCCGAGGCATTCAAGCAGCTGACGACCGATCAGGTCGGTCCCGGCTCGGGAGTGGGGCGGGACTACTTCTATTTTCCCGGCGATGGCTTTGGCTTCGGGCTCGGGCTCGCGGTTCGGACCGATCCTGGCAACGCAAAGCCGCCACCACCGGGCTCGCTGGGCGAACTGAAATGGGACGGCGCCAGCGGTTGCTACTTCGTGATCGACCGCAAGCAGGATATGTTGTTCGTGCTCCTGGAGCAGACGCCGACCGAGCGGCAACGCATCCAGCGGACGCTGAAGCAGCTCGTCTATGAAGCGATGGAGAACTGAAGCTTTTCGCGCCGCCTCGTTCTCGTGGCGGCGCTCGCGGTCCCCGAAGGCGACATGTTCGCTGTTTTTATGGTGCAGACGCCCTCGCCGTGGGGGCGGATTCAGTTGCAGTTGAAGGCGCTGATCTATCGGGCAATGGGGCGGTGAAGAAGAACGCCGTCATTGCGAGCGAAGCGAAGCAATCCATTTTTCTGCACGCGGAGGCATGGATTGCTTCGTCGCTTGCGCTCCTCGCAATGACGCGGGATCATCTGTCTATGCTCCACGCACGATTTCCCGCACCAAGCTGACCGTTTCTTCGATCATGCCGGCCGTCACGTCGAGATGTGTGCAGGCCCTGATGCGACCGTCCATCATCGCGAGCAGGACGCCGCGTCTGCCTAGTTCGGCGACCATGTTGTCGCCGGAGACGCCCGCACCATCGGGCTTGAAGAAGACGAGATTGGTTTCCGGCTGTTGCACCTCAATGCCCGCGATCTGCGACAGCCCGCGCGCCAGCGCCCTGGCATTGGCGTGATCGTCGGCGAGGCGTTCGACGTGATGGTCGAGCGCGTAGATGCAGGCGGCGGCGCAGATGCCGGCCTGGCGCATGGAGCCGCCAAGGCGCTGCTTCCACCGCCAGACTTCGTCGATGAAATCGCGGCTGCCTGCGATGACGCCGCCGACCGGCGCGCCAAGCCCTTTCGAGAAATCGATCCAGGCGGAATCCCAGCCCGCGGCCATGTCGCGCGCGGAAATGCCGGTGGCGATCGTAGCATTGAGCAGCCGTGCGCCGTCCATGTGGGTGGCCATCCCGTGGGCCTTCGCGATACCGACGATCTTGTCGAGATCGGCCTTCTTCCAGATCGTGCCGCCGCCGATATTGGCGGTCTGCTCGACGCTGACCAGCACCTGCGGCGGCTGGTAGCGCGAACGCGGATGCAGCGCCGCGCGGAACGTCTCCGGCGCGAACTGTCCGTCGTCGCCGGGCAAAGGCGTGATCTGGAAGCCGCCGAGCGCGGCATGCGCGCCGCCTTCACGGGCGATGATATGGGCGGTAGCATGCGCCAGGATTTCATCGCCGGGCCGGCAGTAAGCGAGCGTTGCGGCGACGTTGCACATCGTGCCCGAGGGCATGAACACCGCAGCCTCCTTGCCGAGCAGGTCGGCAACGCGCTCGCAGAGCAGATTCACGTTCGGATCGTCGCCGATCTGCTCATCGCCGACCTCAGCCCGCGCCATCGCCTCGCGCATCGCCGGCGTGGGACGTGTTTGGGTGTCGGATAAAAGATTGATGCGAACGGGCGGAGCCTTGGGATCGCGCGGGGCAGGGGTGTAGGACATGGCTTTCCTCATTGCTCCTTGACGTCGTCGTGCCAGCAAAATGCAGTGCGAATCATTCAGCCGATCGGTCGCCGGGCGGCGTGCCGAAACCGCATAATGATAATTTCGGTCGCGGTCACCCGATAATCAATCAGATAAGGATGTGGGTTCACCGGAAGGCGACGGACGTTAGGACGGCTTGTTGCACGGCCTGCGTAGGGATGCTCTCGCAACAATGCCACGAGCGCCGCGATCCGGTCGAACATGAACCGCGCCTTGAAGTGATCGTGCTTCAACGTATGTGAGGACTTGATCGATCTGCGCAAGCGCACGACGCGTGTAGCGGATATTCACAGCCCGTGCTTCGCCCACATGGCCCGTACTTCTTCGGCGGAGGCGAGATCGCCGCGTGCGATCTCGGCATCAGCTTCCGCGAGATCGGCTTCTTCCTCGGGTGTCAACTGAAGAGGCGGCTGATCGACGCCCGCGAGCTGCAGCATGACGCGCGCGAGTTCGTCCTGCTCTGCATCAGGCAAGTTGGCAACGGTACTAAACGCTTCTTCGAGTAACCGGGTCATAGCTGGAACTATAACACCAATTTGGCGCCCAAACAAAAAGGCCCCGGCGAACCGGGGCCTTTGATATCTGTAAATCTGTGTCCGATCAGCGCGAATAGAATTCGACGATCAGATGCGGCTCCATCTGCACCGGGAACGGCACGTCGGACAGGCCGGGAATGCGGATGAACTTCGCGGTCATCTTGCCGTGATCGACCTCGATGAAGTCGGGCACGTCGCGCTCGGGAAGCTGCGAGGCTTCCAGCACGGTCACGAGCTGCTTGGAAGCTTCCTTGACCTCGATCACGTCGCCGAGCTTGAGGCGGTAGCTGCCGATGTTGACGCGGCGGCCGTTCACCTTGACGTGGCCGTGGTTGATGAACTGGCGGGCGGCGAACATCGTGGGCACGAACTTGGCGCGGTACACGACGGTGTCGAGACGGCGCTCGAGCAGGCCGATCAGGTTCTCACCGGTGTCGCCCTTCAGGCGGCCGGCTTCGACGTAGATGCCATGGAACTGGCGCTCGGAAATATTGGCGTAATAACCTTTAAGCTTCTGCTTGGCGCGGAGCTGCACGCCGAAGTCGGAGAGCTTGCCCTTGCGGCGCTGGCCGTGCTGGCCGGGGCCGTATTCGCGGCGGTTCACAGGGCTCTTCGGGCGGCCCCAGATATTCTGGCCCATGCGGCGATCGATCTTGTATTTCGCCTCACTGCGCTTTGTCATCGCGGTCCTCTTCAGGTCAAAGTTGGGTTTGAGGAGACGCGCCCTCCTGTGCAGCCTGCCATGTGGCCGGTGCCGACAGGTCCGCCTCGAAAGCTCGAGGACGAACCACGGGTCGCGAAACGCTTCGCGGGCCGAAACCGGCCCGCGAGCAGGGGGCTTTTAGGGGAAAGATGGCGGTCCTGTCAACGAAAGAGGGGGCTTTTTAGTGCTGTCACGTCGCTATTGCCGGGACCGCTCGGTCGGTTTGCTGCCGATTCACCCGCAGTTCCGCTGCTATTTCGGTGTTCAGGACCTGTTCCAGCCGGCACAGCGTCCGGGCGACCAGGGCGGCGTCAGTAATCCGATGGTCCCAGCGCAGCACCACGCTGATCGTCCCGTCCTCCTCCACCCCATAGCTGAGGATGAACGGCCCCGGTGTGACGGCGTGCAGTTCCCCGGGTCCGATGGCCGCCACCGACGTCACGGAAAAACTGCCGAAGTAATTGGCGCGCTGGCGTCCGGAATTCAGCCCGATCCACCAGAGCAGGCGGCGCAGCGGCAACGGCAGCCCGGTCGCCCTCAGCGCCTTCCTGAACGCCGCCACGTCCTCGACCGGCGCCTCCTTGGCGTGGTGGATCAGGGCGTCGATCTCGGCGAGCGGCTTGATTTCGGGGGTGCCGATCTTTTGCGGCAGCACGCAGTCCTCGCCGTCCACGACACGGGCGATCGCGACAGTGGCGGCGCTGCGTGGCAGCTCGTAGAAGCCGGGCCACGGCCATTTGACGTAGAGCGTCCGCAAGGCCGGCTCGTCCTTCGCAACCAGGGCAAAGGCCTTCACGAAGATCGCCGCCCAGCCGGACGGACAGGCCGCCTCCGCGCGAGCTTCCACCAGGTCCCGGATGTTGAGGAGGCGCGTGAGCGACACGAAGGGGATGTCGAGCGATGCCCGCATCAGGTCGGCAATGAAACAGCGCGGGATAGAGATTTTTCGGGCCGTTCCGCGCATCACTCCGCCGGAGATTCCAGATTCAATAAAAGGCTGGCGAGCCGGACTATGCGCTCGCCAGCCCTGAACCGAGCATGAACCAACGGCCGTCCAGCACATAGCCGGTTTCGGCACCAGGATGGGTGTGGCGTCCCGCCGCACCGCCCGCGTGGCGGGAGCAGCACCCTAGCGCCTGATTCCCGCAAAACCTGCCGCAATGCCGCGCTGGAGCAGGGACCAGTCGAAGCCGAGCGCGAGGGCCACGTAGCCGCGCTCGATCATCGCGTTGGCCTGGTCGGCGGTGCGAGCGACCCCGCCGATCGGCACGCCGCTCCTCAGGATACCTTCCTCGGCGCGCTGCATCAGCGCCACCACTTCGGGATCGTCGGGAAGGCCGCGCTTGTTGATGGAGGTAGCGAGGTCGCCGGGCCCGATCACGGCGATGTCGATGCCGGGAGTGGCCATGATCTCGTCGATCCGTTCGACCGCTTCGACATGCTCGATCGTGATCATGCAGATCATGTCGTCATCGACAGTGGCCATGTAGTCCGCCATCGAGACGCCCCAGCGGAACGGCGCGTGGAACGGCCCCCACAGCCGGTCACCCCTGGGTGGATAACGCACGCTGCGCGCGGCCTTCTCGGCCTCGGCGCGGCTGCAGATCATCGGGAAGTTGATGCCGAGTGCGCCGAGGTCCATCGGCGCCTTGGCGAGCCAGGGCTCGTTGGCGGCAATGCGCGCCATCGGCACGCAGGGGGTGCCGGAGGTTGCCACGATCATCGCATGCGCGGTGCCAAGGTCGATCGGGCCGTGCTCGAGGTCGACGATGATCCAGTCGAGCGACTGCGCCATGATCTGCACGGTCTGGATGCTCGGGATGGTGGCGATCGCGCCGAAGGTCGGGCGCCGCTCTCGCCATTGCTGTCGCAGCCGGTTGAGGGGAGTTGGCGTAGGTGAGGACAAAGCGGGTCTCCACAGTCTGTGTTGAGGGCGCGCTGGTCGATCGCCCATATCATAAAGACAAAATCTGCACGCATCGAGTGCTCGACCCCTCATCTTGGCGCTATGTCTCGTTGGCGGACGCGGCGACGGATGCCCACCCGAAGAAGCTTAAATTCGAAGGACGCCCAATGATTTTCACCAGACGCTCGCTGCTGGCCACTCTGTCGTGTCTGGCGATCTCGCCCGTGCGAGCGCAGGAGCAGCCGTCCCTGTTTGAAGCCTATGAGCGCGAGACCGGTGGGCGAATCGGCCTCTATGCCGAGGATGTCGCCACAGGTGCCAAGGTCACTTGGCGAAGCGGCGAGCGCTTCGTCATGTGCAGCACGTTCAAGGCCTCGCTTGCCGCGTGCGTGCTGGCCCGCATCGATCGCGGCAAAGACCAGCTTGAGAACGTGGTGCGATACCGTGCCGCCGATCTTCTCCACCATGCACCGGCGGCAAGGCAGAACCTCTCGAGCGGAGCGATGTCGGTCGCCGATATGTGCAAGGCTGTGGTCGAGCTCAGCGACAACACCTGCGCCAATCTGCTGCTGGCGCGGATCGGCGGTCCCGCCGCGCTCACTGCTTTTTGGCGCGATACGGGCGATACCGTCTCGCGCCTCGATCACTATGAACTCGAGCTCAATCGCTCTCCGCCCGGCGATCCGCATGACACGACCACGCCTGCAGCCATGGCCGGCAATCTGCGCCATTTCGTGCTTGGCGAGGTGCTATCTTCGGCGTCGCGCCAACGCCTCACGGGCTGGATGCTGAACTGCAAGACCGGAAACAACCGCCTTCGCGGTGGTTTGCCGAAGGACTGGAAGATCGGCGACAAGACGGGCAACAACGGCAAGGATGCTGCCGGCGACATCGCGGTGGTTTGGCCGAGGAAAGGTGGACCGGTGCTAATCTCGGCGTATACGCAGGGCGGCTCGCCGACCGCTCAGCAGCTCGAAGCCGTTTTCGCGGCGATCGGCCAAATGAGCGGCCGGCGCTTTGGCTAGCCAAACGGGTATGCGGCCTCAGGCCGGGACCCGGCCGCCGAAAAACGGCATCAACGCCCGGCTCAGCGTGTGCGGGCGGTTGGACGTGAACAGCATTTCGGCGCCGGCGTCGTCCCTGCTGTCGCCGGGCGGTCCGAGCAAATCGGAAACCCGTCGCGCGATGGCGGGCGCCGGGTCGATCCAGGCGACCGGCCATGGTGCGAGCTTCACCAGACGATCCAGCAGCAAGGGATAATGCGTGCAGGCGAGCACCACGGTATCGGTGCGGGTAGCGCCGTCGACAAAGCAGGGCGCCAGTTCAGCGGCGATATCGGTGTCGCTGACTTCCTCACCGCTCAGCGCCGCTTCCGCCAGCGAAGCGAGCTCGCCCGAGCCGACCAGCGTCACCTCGCAGCCCTGCCCGAAATCGTGGATCAGCTTTTTCGTATATTCGCGCTTGACGGTGCCCTTGGTGCCCAGCACGGACACGCGTTTGGTCTTCGAGCTGGCGCAGGCCGGCTTGATCGCTGGAACGGTTCCGACGAACGGCAGGTCGTAGGCGTCCCGCAGGTGTGACATGACGAGCGTCGAAGCGGTATTGCAGGCGATCACGACCAGATCGGGTGTGTGCCGCCGGATCAATTCGCCGACCAGCGGCACCACGCGCGCGATGATGTCTTCCTCGCCATGGTGGCCGTAGGGGAAGAAGGCGTCGTCGGCGACATAGACGTAACGTGCGTCGGGCCGGGCGCGCACGATCTCGCGCAACACCGTCAGCCCGCCAAGGCCGGAATCGAATACCAGGATGGTTGGGGGTGCCGCCACGGTTCAACGTTGTCCCATTTCAGCGTTACGATTCAGTTGATTTGAGGGCACTGCCGGCCCTTGCGGATCGGTCGCGGTGCAGGGTGGAGTTTTTGGAACGATTCAAATCGCCTTGATCTGACCGGAGGGTTATCAGGACGCGCTGCAGCGCGGCAAGGGCCCGGCGGCAACGAACTCGAAGCCGATGGGGCCGGGCGCATGATCCGAAACACGACATCGAGCTGGGGCAGCGTTGCGCGCGGATTCCACTGGGCGCTGGCGGCGGCGATTATCGGCATGATCGCTTTCGGCTGGTGGATGAACCATATCCCCGCTCGGCCGGACCGCTTCTTCTATCGCTCGATCCATGCCGATATCGGCTATGTCGTGCTGCTCCTGACCCTGCTCCGGCTGGTCTGGCGCGGCGTCAATCCGACGCCGGCCTTGCCGGAGGATACCTCGCGCTGGCACCGGATCGCCGCCCGGGTCAGCCATTTGGCACTCTATGCCGTCACCATCCTGGTGGCGGTGCTGGGCTGGGCGCACTCGGGCGCCCGGACACCCAACTATTCGGACTGGTTCGGGCTGTTTCACGTGCCCCAGATCACCTCGCCTGACCGCGCCGCGGCGCAGGCCTATGAGAACAGGCACATCTACTTCGCCTATGTGCTGCTAGCGCTGATCGGAATTCACATCGTGGCCGTAGCCTGGCATCACTTCATGCGCCGCGACCGCGTCGCCGCCCGCATGGTCGACGGCGCGCCGGGTTAAGGGCTGTGGCCGGGGTTAGACTTCCCCAAATACGCGCTTGAAGATCGTGTCGACGTGCTTGAGGTGATAGCCGAGGTCGAACTGCTCCTCGATCTCAGCGTCGCTTAGATACTTCCTCACGTCCGGATCTTTCTTCAGCAGCGTCAGGAAATCGCCTTCGCCGCGCCAGACCGGCATGGCGTTGCGCTGCACGAATTTGTAGGCGTCCTCGCGGCTCGCGCCCTTTTGCGTCAGCGCGATCAGAACCCGCTGCGAATGTACGAGACCGCCGAGGCGGTCGAGGTTCTTCTGCATGTTTTGCGGATAGACCAGGAGCTTCTCGACCAGGCCGGCGAGGCGCACCAGCGCGAAGTCGAGCGTCACGGTGGCGTCCGGGCCCATCATGCGCTCAGCGGAGGAATGCGAGATGTCGCGCTCGTGCCAGAGCACGACGTTCTCGAGTGCGGGCACGGCATAGGCGCGCACCATCCGCGACAGGCCGGAGAGGTTCTCCGACAGCACCGGGTTGCGCTTGTGCGGCATCGCCGACGAACCCTTTTGCCCTTCGGAGAAGAACTCTTCGGCTTCCAGCACCTCGGTGCGCTGCAGGTGACGGATTTCGACTGCGAGGCGCTCGATCGAGGCGGCGATCACGGCCAGCGTCGCGAAATACATCGCATGGCGGTCGCGCGGGATCACCTGGGTCGAGATCGGCTCCGGCTCGAGCCCCATGGCCTTGGCGACATGCTCTTCGACGCGCGGGTCGATTTGCGCAAAGGTGCCGACCGCGCCCGAGATCGCGCAGGTCGCGACTTCCTTGCGGGCGGCGACGAGCCGCGCCCGGGCCCGGGAGAATTCTGCATAGGCGTAGGCGAGCTTGAGGCCGAAGGTCACCGGTTCGGCGTGAATGCCGTGAGAGCGGCCGATGGTCGGCGTCATCTTGTGCTCGAAGGCGCGCTTCTTCAGCGCGGCCAAAACCTTGTCGATGTCGGCGAGCAGGAGGTCCGCGGCGCGGGTGAGCTGCACGTTGAGGCAGGTGTCGAGCACGTCGGAGGAGGTCATGCCCTGATGCACGAAGCGTGCCTCGGGGCCGACGATTTCAGCCAGATGGGTCAGGAAGGCGATGACGTCGTGCTTGGTCTCCCGCTCGATCTCGTCGATCCGTGCGACGTCGAAGGTCGCGTGCTTGCCCTTGGCCCAGATCGTCTTCGCCGCCTCCTTGGGAATGACGCCGAGTTCCGCCAGCGCATCAGCCGCATGCGCCTCGATCTCAAACCAGATCTTGAAGCGGGTCTGCGGCTCCCAGATCGCGGCCATCTCCGGGCGGGTGTAGCGGGGGATCATCGAAAACTCCGGGAAAGTGTAGGGCGGGATCGCTAAGCGACTCCCAGCCGGTTTGTTTTTACGCCGTGCTTTAGCAGAGCGGGCTCGGAGAGGCCACCCATACGGGCTTGCTGCAGATAGAAAATGGGGCTGCGTCCCAAGGCGGTGGCGCGACTGTCGGGGCGCGGCTACAGGCTGGTCAACCCACACTCGACGGCGAGGCGGACGAGCTGCGCGTCGGTCCGCATGCCGGTCTTGGTCTTGATCAGGTAGTGATAGTTCTGAACCGTCTTCATGCTGAGATTGAGGTTCGCGGCGATCTGCTCGGTGGTCGCGCCGGCAGCCAATTGCCGCAGGATCTCGATCTCCCGTTCTCCCAATTGGTCAAGGACCGATCCTGACGGGGTCAGGCTTTCCATCGCCAGGACATGGGCGACGTCGTCGCTCATTGCATGTTCGCCACGCGCCACCGAGCGGATCGCCGCGATCAGCACGGTCGGTTCATTGCTCTTGGTGACATAGCCGCTTGCCCCGGCGCCGAAGGCGGCTTTCACCAGCGCCGCCTCGCTGTGCATGCTGAAGACGAGAACGCGCGCACCAGCGCTGCGCTGGCGGATGTTCCTGATAGCTTCAAGCCCGCTGGCACCCGGCATCGAGATGTCCATGACCACGACATCAGGGGCGTGGCTCTTGTATGCGCGGTAAGCGTCGGCTGCGTTGTCGGCTTCGGCGACCACCCTGAAGTCGCCTTGGTGCTCCAGAACGCGTCGGTAGCCTTGCCGGACCACGGGATGATCGTCGACAAGCAGGATCGAAATGCCACTGGTCTGCGACGCCGGCATCAGGCAGCAAGCGGGATGGTGGCGGCAACGCTCAGACCGCGCCTTGCGTGCGCGATCGACAGCGAGCCGCCGAGAGCGGTTACGCGCTCGCGTATTCCGGTCAGGCCGAAGCCGGCGGACTGCGCCACCTTGGCGGCATCGCCGCCGCCGTCGTCCTCGACACGGACCAGCAGCGCATTTTCCAGCCCCGTCCGCCGCTCGATCCGGAGCACGATCTCGCGCGCCGCACTGTGGCGCAACGAGTTGGTCAGGCATTCCTGAGCCACACGATAGGCGGTCGCGGCGACGGCGCCTCGCACGTCGGCGAAATCGCCTTTGAGGTCGAGCTGGATCATCGGCTGCGTCGCGTTCTGCGATCGCCAACTATCAACCAGGTTGATGAGGCTCGCCTCCAGCCCGAGTTCCTCGGCGGGCGGGTGGCGCAGGCGGTTCAGGGTGCCGCGCAGGCATGCCATGATGTGCAGCGTGGCCTTCGAGATCATCCGCGCATCCTGCGCGACGTCGCCTCGGTCCTGCTCCTGCGCGCTGGCCGCTTCGATCGTGTTGGCGAAGGCCAGGATCGCTGTGAGGTTTTGCCCGAATTCGTCGTGCAGTTCGCGCGCCAGCGCCCGTCGCTCGTCGCTGCGGATCTCAAGCAGCCGGCGGGTCAGGACGGCCCGTTCTTCCGTGGCCTGCGCGAGGCGATCTCCGAGCTCGCCGACGGCTTGCCCGATCATGGCAAGTTCCATCGATCGGAAGCGCGGAAGCGACGTTCGATAATGGCCATTCGCCATGCGCTGCAGTGCGGTAACGATCAACTGCGCCGGGGCCAGCGCATGCGCAATCGCGAGCGAGGCAAGCAGGGCGATAGCCACAGCCATCAGCAGCGCGACGTGGACGTTATCGAGGATGTGCTGCCAGGCGAGGGATATCGCGGCGTCGGGATCGGCGACGGCCGTAACTGTGCCCGCAGTGGTCGAGCGCGCACTGATCGGCCGGGCGACCGCGGCGTGGTCGCCAAGGAATGTCTCTACGGCAGCTGCGAACCAATGCGGTGGAGATGCGCCGAGCCCTTTGCTCTGGCCGCACAGCGGATTCTCGAACTCGCCCTTCGGCTCAAACTGGACGCAGACTCCAGGCGAAATCAGGCTCATCGTCTGGGTGGTGCGCCATTCCGGTACCGGCAAAAGGTGTTCGCGTGTCCTGTTGCCGCGCAACAGCAATTCGCGCCAGTAGAGCGCTTCCAGCGCTTGCGAGACCCGTTCGGCGGATGCAGCCGTGGCGCGGTCGACACTGTGGTAGGCGTCGATCGTTGCCCAAACGGTTGCGCCTCCCAGACACAAGATGACGATGACGAGCAGACGGGCGACGAGCTGGAGCACGAGGCGCATGCGATCACTCCGCGGCTTCTGGATGAATCTAACAGCACCGCTATTCGGGGCCAATTGCAAGATGGCAGGTGAGGCGAAGCTCGGGAAATTTTCCCAACGAAGCGCGGGCATATGTCTTTGGACGCAACCTGTCGCCTCGGATTAACAAAAGCCGGGGAGCGTTTGCGGGCAGTCTCTCTTGGCCGCCCTCAGGGAGCAAAGCTGCATGAGTGCCACCGTTGGCGCCGAGCCTGTCTTGCCCGGCAAGGACAATTCAGAGCGAAGCGTCCTGTTGTTATGGATGATCTTCACGGGGCTTTCGATCTTCGCCGCCATGCTGCTGTGGCGATACGGGTTGCTCCATCTCATGGTGACCTCGGACCGCACCTATATTTCAAGCCTGATCGCCGTTCTCTACGTCATCACCTGCTTTCATTGCTTCTGGCGGACGCGAGCGATTGCGCGTGAAGGCGAAGCGGCCAGACGCTGCCGGGCGATCCTGTCCACTCCCGGCGCTGCGAGGAAGCTCGACGAGAATGCGGGCGCTCTGCCTGGCGGGCTCGTCAGCGATCACATCCGCAACCTGGTGAAGAAGGCCGCGGCGCAGGCGAGCGGCCGCATCGATCAGACGCTGCTGCTCAGGTCGCTGGCGGACCGGTTGCGCGGCTCCAACGCCTTCGGTGCGTTCGTTTCCGATACGCTGATGAAGCTTGGACTGCTCGGAACCATCATCGGCTTCATCATCATGCTGGCGCCGATCGCAACCCTCGACGCGGCCGACAAGGTCGCGATGCGATCGTCGATGGGCCTGATGAGCGATGGCATGGCGGTGGCCATGTACACGACGCTGGCCGGCCTGATCGGATCGATCCTCGTCAGGATTCAATACTACATGCTCGATGCCGCCACCCAGCGGGTGTTCTCCGATGCCGTCATGTTGACCGAGACGCACGTCACCCCGGCCTTGGAACACCATCATGATGGATGAGTTCGGCCTTTATCCACGGGAAGAACAGTTCGATCCGCTCGGCGTGATGCTGTTCAAGGCGCTGCAGGTCGTCGCCTTCCTGTTTTTCCTCGCGTTGCTTGCGGTTTCACCGGAGTCGAAGGAGGGGAAGATCGACTCCAAGGCCGAATTCATCATCACGATGGACTGGCCCGACAATCATCCCGATGATTTCGATCTGTTCGTGCAGGATCCCGCAGGCAACATCGCCTGGTATCGCCGCCGCGAAGCCGGCTTCCTCACGCTCGACCGCGATGACCGCGGCGGTGCCAACGATTTCATCATCGTCAACGGCAAGAAGATTCCGTCGCCGATCCGAGAAGAGATCGTCACCGTGCGCGGCATTATCCCCGGCGAATACACCGTGAATGTTTCGCATTTCCAGGCGACGACCGGGCAGCCGGTTCCAGTCAGCGTGAAGGTGCAGAAGCTCAATCCGACCGCCCAAGTGATCTTCGACAACAAGTTGACGCTCGATCACACCGGCGACGAGAAAACCGCGCTGCGCTTCTGGGTCGATGCGGAAGGCAAGGTGGTCGACGTGCAGCAGCGGCAGAAATCATTGATGGAGACGTTCCGCAACGTGCGCGCAAACGGCGCGGACCTCGATCCGAAGACAGGCGTCAGGATGTCTCGCCCGTGAACAACCTCCAGTCAGTCATCCTCACGCTCTCGGTCAGCTACGCTCTGATCAGCGCGCTGTTGCTCGTCATCCTGGTCTATGGACGCTTGCGTTGGTCGGCTAAGGCGGTCGCTGTGGTCGTGACCAGTGCGTTCTACATTGCGAGTTTCATGGGCGTCCGCGGCCTCTTGGGCTGGGCCAGCGTCGACAGGCTGCCGGCCTCGTTCAAGCTGCTGCAGGCGCGCATTGTGGAGCCGCACTCGCTGGAGGGCGACCCGGGCTCGATCTATCTCTGGGTCGAGACCCTCGACGAAGACAACCGGCCGAGCGGCATCCCCCGAGCCTACCGCATCCCCTACAGCGACTCGCTGGCGCAGAAGACCGATAAGGCCATCACCGAGATTGCCGCCGGCCGTCCCCAGGGCGGGCGGGCCGCGGATTTCGGGACCGGCGAGGGCGGCCTGATCGCGGCGGCCAGGGAATACATCACCCCGAGCGCCGTGATCGAGACGTCGGGGGGCGATCCCTCGACCGGCGGGGCCCTGATGGCGGCCCCAGGACCCGGCGAGGCCGTCTCATTTACCCCGCTGCTGCCACCGCGAATGCCTCCGAAGGACGAGCAATAGGGCGACCATGCATGCGCTGAGCGAGCGGATGGTCCGTCGCACTGACAACAAAATGACCGCGCTCAGGGCAGCGCTGATTGGAGTCCTATTACTCTGTGGAAGCGTGCCGCATGCGCGAAGCGGCCCCTACGATCCGGGAGCGAGTGATATTGAGATCAGGATCGGCCAGACGATGCCCTACAGCGGTCCAGTTTCCGCCTCCTCTATCATTGGCAAGGTGCAAGACGCTTACTTCCGTATGATCAACGATCGGGGCGGCATCAATGGACGCAAGATCAGGCTGATCTCTTATGACGATGCGGCGATGCCTTCGAAGACAGTTGAGCAGGTACGGAGGTTGGTTGAAGGCGACGAGGTGCTGTTCACGTTTCAGACGTTGGGCAACGCTTCCAATATTGCCGTTCAAAAGTATCTCAACGATCGCAAGGTCCCGCAGCTTTTCGTAGCCGGACGCGCAAAGCGGTTCGAGGATCCGACCAATTTTCCCTGGACGATGGGCTTCGCGCCTAACCTGCGGACAGAGATCAGTGTCTATGCGCGGTTCATCCTTGAGAACTATCCTGCAGCGAAAGTTGGCTTGCTCTATCAGAATGATGAGAGCGGGAAGGATTACTTGAGCGGCCTGAAGGAGGCCTTCGGCGCAAGAGCAAGTGAACTCCTCGTCGGTGAAGCCCCTTACGATGTCTCAGACGCGACGGTGGACTCGCAGATCGTGCGACTGAAAGCTGCTGGCGTCGACTTGTTGGTGAACATGGCGGCTCCCAAGTTCGCTGCGCAAACCATCAGAAGAATGGCCGAATTGGGTTGGACTCCTGTTCACCTGCTGGGAGTCGGCTCCTCGTCGATCGACGCCGTACTGGTTCCTGCCGGAATCAACCATGCCAAGGGGGCAATCTCAGCGAGTTCGTTCAAGGAGACGAGCGATCCCACCTGGCAGAACGACGAGGGCCTGAGTCGATGGACCGCATTCATGGACACCTATTTTCCGGGCGGTGACCGCAAAAGCATTTTTACGACCTATGGCTACAGCGCGGCCGAACTGCTGGTGGAGGTATTGAAGCGGTGCGGTGACGATCTTTCGCGCGAAAACGTCATGCGCCAAGCCACCAGCCTGCGCGACGTGACGCTCGACCTGCTGCTGCCTGGGCTCTCCATCAACACCAGCGCGAGCGACTATCGGGTGATCAAGGAGTTCCGGATGATGCGCTTCACCGGAGAGCGATGGGAGCCCTTCGGGCCGTTGGTCAGCGAGTAGGTAAGCGGGGCGGGCTTTCCGGCGGCGCGCCTGACGGATCGCTCCGCTGTGGGCGGCGGGCGGGAGGTCGAAGGCGCCAAGGGCCGGGCGCCGGTCTATCACAAGTTATTGAATGACAGATATTGAAATCTGTCAGTCAGAGATGCTATATCCGCTTCCGGACGCCAGATGGGGCGCCCCGTGGTTTGCGGCCGCGAAATGCCTGATCCGGAAGAGTTGAGTACCGGGTTCGGGTCAAAGAGCCGGCCACGGACTTGCCGGAGACTACGATGATGACGATCGAGATTTTGCATTTGACCGAACAGATCCAGCGCTGGCTCAATCAGCAGGTGGCTCGCCACTTGGCCGCCCAGGCGGAAAAATTGGCCCGCTAACTGGAATTAGGACTGCCTTAACGACCGGCCAGGCCGTTTTGTAATGCGCCTGACCGCCGGAGTGGAAAAGCCCAAGAGCTGGGGATAGGGTAAAGCCATGAACGAAGCAGTCGTCTTGACCCCTGAACGTATCCTGGAGGTCACCGAGGACGTCCTGCGTCGCTATGGGCTCGCCAAGGCGACAGTGGTGGATGTTGCCCGTGCGCTCGATGTGAGCCACGGCAGTGTCTACCGGCACTTTCCGAGCAAGGCTTCGCTGCGCGAAGCCGTGGCAAAACGCTGGCTCGATCGGGCCAAGGTCCCGCTGCAGGAGATCGCAGCGAGTGCCGGCCCAGCGCAGGCCCGGCTCGATCGGTGGCTGCGCACCCTGTTCGCAACCAAGCAGGCCAGGTTCGCCGACGACCCCGAGATGTTCCGCACCTATCTGACGCTGGCGCGCGAGGCTTGTGTTGTGGTCAAGGGCCACAAGGAATGCTTGACCGATCAGATCGCGCATATCCTGTCCGACGGCGTCGAGGAGGGCGTGTTCGAGGTCGATGATCTCAAGGCGACCGCCCGCGCGATTTTCGAGGCGACGAGAAGCCTTCATCACCCGGCCCATGCCGACGAATGGGCCGATCCGGATCTGCAGGAGCGCACCGACGCCTTGCTGGCGCTGCTGTTCCGCGGGCTCGAGGCCTGTCCTAAGCACTAGCTCGTAATTCGCGATCGATCCCCCCGATCCATTTGCGGGCACCGAGTTGCCCGTGTTTGATATCCATCAAGACAGATGTGATTGGGCCCGCCAGGATTGGCTGGGAGGATGATGTGCGTCTCGCGTTGTTTGCGGATATTCACGGCAATCGGCAGGCATTTGACGCCTGCCTTGAGGCTGCGCGTGCGCAAGGCGCAGAGAAATTCGTCCTGCTCGGCGACTTCGTTGGCTATGGGGCCGACCCCGAATGGATCGTCGATACCGTCATGGCGCTGGTCGAGGACGGCGCGATCGCGGTTCGCGGCAACCATGACACCGCCATCGGTATCGACAACGACGCGATGAACGCCGAAGCCCAGGCGGTGGTCGAGTGGACCCGCGGCAAGCTCAGCGCGGCGCAACGGCGTTTCCTTACCGAACTGCCGCTGATGCAGCAGGAGGACGACCGCCTCTACGTCCATTCTGAAGCGTCCAACCCGACCAGGTGGCGCTACGTGCGCGACGCGTCGGACGCTGCGCGCAGCATGATGGCTGCGGAGGCTCCAATCACCTTTTGCGGTCATATCCACCGTCCAGCGCTCTATTCGATGTCGTCGACGGCGAAGATGACCAGCTTTGTCCCGACCACGGGCGTAGCCGTGCAGCTCTTGGCCGGCCGGCGCTGGCTTGCGGTGCTTGGCTCCGTCGGCCAGCCCCGCGACGGCATTCCCGCAGCCGCCTTCGCCATGTTCGACACCGAGAGGCGGGAGGTCACCTATTGTCGTGCCCCCTATGATATCGATTCGGCAGCCGCCCGGATCCGCGACAATGGCCTGCCGGGCTGGCTTGCCGATCGCCTGTTGGTCGGCCGATAGCAAATGGCGAAAATTCTCATGCAGCCGGGCACGGTCATCGATGGCTTCACCGTCGGCGAGTGCGTGCACCGCGGCGGCATGGCGACGCTGTGGAGCGTCACCCATCCGGGCATCAACGTGCCGCTCCTGATGAAGGTGCCGCGAGTCTCGGAAGGCGAGGACCCCGCCGCCATCGTCAGCTTCGAGATGGAGCAGATGATCCTGCCGCGATTGTCCGGGCCGCATGTGCCGACCTGCTTCGGCACCGGCGATTTCGCGCGCCAGGCGTATGCCGTGCTCGAGCGCATCCCGGGCCGGACCCTCTACAAGCGGCTCGACGATCTGCCGATCGCTTACGAGGAGGCGAGGGCGCTCGGGATCAAGATCGCTGCTGCGCTGTCGGCGCTGCATCGGCAGAACGTCATCCATCACGACATCAAGCCGAGCAGCATCATGTTCCGCGAGAGCGGCGAGGCTGTGCTGATCGATTTTGGCCTGTCGCATCACGAACATCTGCCCGATCTGCTGCAGGAGGAATTTCGCCTGCCTTACGGCACCGCGCCCTATATGGCGCCGGAGCGCCTGCTTGGGGTGCGCGACGATCCGCGCAGCGATTTGTTTTCGCTCGGCGTGCTGCTGTATTTCTTCACCACCGGGGTGCGGCCGTTCGGCGAGAGCGAGACGCTGCGCGGCATGCGCCGGCGGCTGTGGCGCGATCCCTATCCACCGCGCAAGCTCAAACCCGACTATCCGCCCTGGCTGCAGGAGATCGTCCTGCGATGCCTGGAGATCGGGCCCGCCTGGCGCTATCCGACCGCCTCGCAACTCGCCTTCGATCTCAGCAATCCCGACCAGGTCAAGCTGACAGCGCGTGCGGAGCGGCGTGATCGCGATCCATTCGCGACGGTGATGCGCCGCCGCTTCAACCGCGGGGCATGGCAGCCGCAGCCGAAGTCCGACGTTGCCGTGCAACTGGCGTCGAGCCCGATCCTGGTGGTTGCGATCGATACGACGGAAACCTCGGGCCCGCTGAACGATGCCTTGCGCGTCACCACGCAGCGGATACTCGGGACCTTGCCGCAGGCCCGTCTCGCATGCGTCAACGTGCTCAAGCTTGGCCTCGTCACCATCGATCGGACGCTGGATGAGAAGGGCAGCAACAAGCATGTCGACCGCCTAGTCGCGTTGCGCCACTGGGCGTCCTCGCTGAAGCTCGACGAGAACCGGCTGTCGGTGCATGTGCTGGAGGCGATCGATCCCGCGGCGGCAATCCTGGAATTCGCGCAAGCCAATCAGGTCGATCACATCGTGATCGGCGCGCGGCGGGATTCCATGCTGCGGACGCTGCTCGGCAGCGTCTCGGCGAAGGTGGCGGCGGAGGCGCCTTGCACGGTGACCGTGGTGCGCCCGCCACGCTCGGGCTAGATCGCTTCGCCGCGCGCCAGCGCCGCCGCGTTGCGGATCGCGGAGATGTTGGCCTTGTATGCCTCCATCGTGCCGCCCTTGAACACGGCGGAGCCGGCGACGAACGCATTGGCGCCGGCCGCTGCCAGTTCCCCTGATACATCGGGCGCGACGCCGCCATCGACCTCGATGTCGATCGGCCGGCCGGCGGTCATCGCCCTGACGTCGCTGACCTTGCCGAGCGAGCCGCGGATGAAGGCCTGGCCGCCAAATCCCGGATTGACCGACATCACCAGCACTAAGTCGATGAGGTCGAGCACATGCTCGATCGCGCTGACGGGCGTTGCCGGATTGATCGAGACGCCAGCCTTCTTGCCCAGCGCGCGGATCGCCTGCAGCGAACGATGCAGATGCGGGCCGGCCTCGGCATGCACCGTGATGTGGTCGCAGCCGGCCTTCGCGAACGCCTCGAGATAGGGATCGCAGGGCGAGATCATCAGATGCGCGTCGAAGATCTTCTTGGTGTGCGGGCGCATCGCCTTGATGACGTCGGGGCCGTAGGAAATGTTCGGCACGAAATGCCCGTCCATGACGTCGAGATGGATCCAGTCGGCGCCGGCCTGGTCGACGGCGCGGACTTCTTCGCCGAGTTTGGAGAAATCCGAGGCCAGGATCGACGGCGCGATCACCAGCGGACGTGGCGTGAAGGGCTGGGACATGGACGCTCTCCAAGGCATCTCTGTAGCGGGCAGGATGGTTCCGCCTAACATGCATGCTGGTGCCGGGCAATGCACAGGAGGGAAATCGCGGGCAGGAAAAAATTGCCGCAGCGGCAGCAATTGCCGGCTGCGGCGAACACGTTTGTTTGCGTGAAACGCCGATTCCAAAGGGCTTTTCGCCATGGCACGGCGCTTGCTCGTAGCCATGCAGGTGTTGGGCCGCCGCTCACGCGGCATTGCCGGAGTTCCCTCTCATGCTGTTCGCCCTTGGCGCTGCCTCGTCGGCCATCGATCTCTTGAAGTCGTTGACGTCGTCGAAGACGTCGCAGGCAAAGCCCACCGGCCAGACTCAGGACGCCGGCAACATCTTCGATATTTCCGCCGCCACGACGACGCCGACGGGCGCGGCCCCGAGTTCCGGATCGGCCGGCAGCAGCTCTGCGCCGATCGCTCCTGAGACGATGAGCGCGCTGCTCGATGCGCAGAGCCAGGCGTCGACCGGTACGGCTGCCTCGACTAAGAGTCCCTCGGAGGCGCTGAAGGATTTGTTCGGGCAGATCGATGGCGACGGCGACGGCAAGATCACGAAATCCGAATTCGACAATGCGCTCGGCGCTGGCGGGACCAATCTGGCGAAGGCCGATGACGTGTTCTCCAAGCTGGACAAGGATGGCGACGGCAATGTCACGCTGGACGAGATGTCCTCGGCTTTGAAGGGCGGGTCCGGCCATCGCTCGCATGCTCATCGTCACTCCGGCGGCGGTGGCGGCGGTGCCGATGCGCTGATGCAGGCGCTTGATGGCACCAGCACTTCGATTGCCAACAGCGATGGATCGGTCACGACCACCACGACCTATGCCGACGGATCGAAAATAACGGCGACCTCTGCTGCGAGCCCGTCTGCCGCGCGGGCTGCCACCTCGTCCTACAATTTCGTCGACCAGTTGGGGCAGCGGCACGCCGTCGACCAACTGGTGCAGCTGCAGGCCAAGCCGATCTCGGCGCAGGCCTGGGCCTCCCTCTCGGTCAATGCGTGACAGATCGCGTTTAAGCCAATTGCTTGAGTTCGCGGTAACGGTAGCGATCACGTATCTCGTGGTTGAAGAACTGGCCCTTTGAGAATGCCTTGCCGAACGCCTCGGCCACATCGGGCGGAACGTCCTCATAGATGTAGCGGCGACCAGTAACGAAGACGACCAACAGCTCGCGTCTTTCGGCGTCGTAGCGGAAGAAGCGAATGACTGTGGATGGCATTGCGGCACCCGAGCTGGAACCCGCAGCCTCAACGCACGTCGCTGAACTAAGTTGCTAGCCAAAGCGATCCTGCCAGCTCGGCAGCGCATCGCGGAAGGGCAGCGCGGTCGCCGCATAGACGCCGCGCGCGATGGCGCGGGCCACAGTGTTGGCGGCGTGCATGCCGAGTTCGGTGAGGCCGAACAAAGGATCGATCGGCTTCTCGCCGGTCGCCGCGGCAAACACCACGTCGCCGTCGAGCGGCGCATGCACCGGATAGATCGCCCGCGCCATGCCGGTCTGCGCGATCATCGCCAGCCGCTTGGCCTGCGTTTTCGTCAGCGTAGCATCGGTGACGACCACGACCAGCGTGGTGTTCTCGCCGGATGTCGCCGCCGGTCCGCCCTTCAGCCGCGCCTTCAGCATATCAGGCGTGAACGAGGCCGGCAAACCGCGTCCGCCGAATTCCCCGTCGACCTCGAACGGTGCCGCCCAGAACCACGGGCCATCGCCGACCGTGACGGCGCCGACCGCATTGACGACGGCAAGCGCGGCAACCGTCACGCCGTCATCGGTCCGCGCCGATGCCGAACCTAGTCCGCCCTTCAGGTTGGAGGTGGTCGCGCCCGTGCCGGCGCCGACGCTGCCGAGCCGGAAATCGCTCCCGGCTGCGGCCGCCGCGGCATAGGCGAGATCGCGATAGGGCGGGAACCGTCCCCACGCCTTGTTGCCGCCGTTCAAGAGATCGAAGCAGATCGCACCGGGCACGATCGGGATCACGGCGTCGCGGATCCGCAAGCCGCGGCCTTGCTCGGCCAGCCAGGCCTGCACGCCGCCGGCAGCATCGAGGCCGAGGGCCGAGCCGCCGGACAGCGCGATCGCGTCCACCGCATCGACGGTATTGTGCGGCTGCAGCAGCGCGTCGTCGCGCGTGCCCGGGCCACCGCCGCGCACGTCGATCGACGCCACGGCGGGCTTGTCAAAGATGATCGCTGTGACGCCGGAGGCGATCGAAGCGTCGTCGGCATGGCCGACGCGGACGCCTGCGATGTCGGTGAGGAGATTTTTCAAAGCGCGCTTCCTCTTGTCGTCTTGTTGATCGATATAGCAACCGAACCGAATGCATCAACTGCCGAGCGCGAGCCGGATCATCTTGGCAAGCTCGGACTTGCGATAGGGCTTCGCCAGCAGCAGCACGCCGGAATCGAGCCGCCCGTGATGGACGATCGCGTTCTCTGTGTAGCCCGACGTGTACAGTGTCTTGAGCCCAGGCCGCCGCTTCAGCGCCTCGTCGACGAGCTGACGTCCGTTCATGGCGCCCGGCATGATGACGTCGGTGAACAGGAGGTCGATCGGCGCGCCGGTATCGATGATCTTGAGCGCCTCGGCGGCATTCGCCGCCTCGAGCGTGGAGTAGCCGAGGCTTGTGATCTGGGTCACGACATATTTGCGCACCAGCGCGTCGTCCTCGACCACCAGGATGGCTTCGTGTCCGCCCCGGAGATCGGTGGTCTGCTGCGCTTCCGCGATAGTCTGGGCGAGGCCGGTCGCGCGCGGCAGATACATCTTGACCGAGGTGCCATGGCGTTCCTCGCTGTAGATCTTGATGTGCCCGCCCGACTGCTTGACGAAGCCGAACACCATGGAAAGCCCAAGCCCGGTGCCCTTGCCGACTTCCTTGGTGGTGAAGAAGGGATCGAATACTTTTTCCAAGAGATGGGCCGGAATGCCGCCGCCGCCGTCGCTGACGGCGACCAAGACGTAATGGCCGACCGCGACCTCGCTGTGCATGCCGGCATAGCCCTCGTCGAGATAGACGTTGCGGCTTTCGAGCGCCAGCTTGCCGCCGCGGGGCATGGCATCGCGTGCATTCAGTGCGAGATTGAGGATTGCCGCGGTGAGCTGGTTCGGATCGACCATTGCCGTCCAGGCGTCGTCGGCCAGCATTGGCGTGATCTCGATATGCTCGCCGAGCGTCGGGCGCAGCAGCTTCGCCGCCTCCAGGATCAGCGCGTTGATATCGACATCGACCGGCTGCAGCGGCTGCTTGCGGGCGAAGGCGAGCAGGTGCCTGGTCAGGTTGGCGCCGCGCTCGGCGGCTTCGTCGATCAGCCGGGCGATGGCGACGAGGTCGGGCCGGTCGGAGACCGCTTCTTCCAGGATGCCGATGGTGCCGGTGATGACGGTCAGAATGTTGTTGAAGTCATGGGCGACGCCGCCGGTGAGCTGGCCTACCGCGTCCATCTTCTGCACCTGCCGGATCTGCGCCTCAGCGGCCTGCTTCTCGGTGAGGTCGCGGCCGATGAAGAAGTAGCGCTTGACCGGCTCCGAATAGGTTGCGGACCAGTTGAGTGATACCACTTCGCCGTCTTTGCGGATCAGGCGCGTCTCGAAGTTGCGCTTGCTCTGGCCGCGCCGCGCAGCGCGCATTTCGTTGCGGGTGTTTTCGAGATCATCCGGATGAACGAACTCGACCGCGGAACGTCCGACCATCTCGGCGGGATCGTAGCCGGCAATGGTCCTGGCGCTCGGGCTGACCTGGACGAAATGGCCCTGCTTGTCCGTTATCGAGAGGAAGTCCTGCGATGCTTCGAAGATATGCTGCCGCTCCTCGAGCTCCCGGCTCAGCGCCTCCCGCGTCCGCCTGCTTTCGGTGATGTCGTGTGCGATCTTGGAGGCGCCGATGATCTCGCCCGTCGCCGACAATAGCGGCGAGACGCTGAGCGAGACGTCGATCGGTTTGCCGCTCTTGTGCAGCCGCTGCGTTTCATATTGCGCCAGCTTTTCGCCGCTGCGGATCCGCTTGAGAATGTCGTTGACCTCGCCGCGATTGTCGGGCGGCACGATGAGGTCGATGTGCTGGCCGACCGCCACGGCTGCCGGATAGCCGAACAGGCGCTCGGCGGCCGGATTCCAGGCGGTAATGGTGCCGTCGAGCGACTTGGTGATGATGGCGTCATTCGAGGATTCCACGACCGCGCTGAACAGCCGCTCGCGCTCGGCGTGGTAGTCGCGTTCAGTGGCGGCCTGGCGACGAACTACGCCCAACAGCCGCGACATCTGCGCCTGCAGCGCGACGTTATCGATCAACAGCACCGCGAGCACGAAGCTGGCGGCGCATAAGGCGTAGATGCGTGCGGCGTAGAAACCGAGATCGAATCTCGCGACGTTGAGCATCGCCGACAGCGCGATGTCGAACAGCCAGGCGCACAGCACGACCATGAGCCAGATGTCGATGACGGAATGCGGCTTCCGGAACCATAGCGCAGCAAGCGCGGCGGCGCAGAAGAACAGCACCGTCGAGACCACGCCGAGCATGACCGGCGTGTAGTGACCGCCGCTCAAAAGGACTGGGAGGTGGTCGTGCTGGGCGGTGACGATCCAGGTAAACAGCGCCTTCGCGACGACGACTGCCGCAACGCTGCCCATGATCGCCGACATCGTCGAGCCGCGAATCCGGGCGCCGTCGTTTCCTTTCAAAACCGCGTAGCCGAGCACCGTCAGCGGGAAGAAGCCGTGCCAGACCATGTAGAGCCAGACCGTGGTCTGCGAACCGGCGCCGAACAGGCCCGCCGGCGCAAACAGGCCCGGAAAGGTCAGCGCGTGGGTGACCGCGGCCGCGGCGGTGAAAAGATACCCGCTCGCGAGCAGCAGCAGTGCCCGCCAGCGCAGGATGGCGAACTGCGAAAACAGCAGCACCGCGGTGATGAGATCGTTGATCGCCAGCGCGGACTGGTAGCTCGCCACGAAGGCCGGTACCGGCGTCAGTGGCATCCCGGCGAATGGTATCGCGATCACGAACAGCACGGCCGAGACGACGACCACCGCCAGCGCTACGTTGCGGTCGCCGCGCGAGGCCGGCATGGTCGAAAGGAAGAAGCTGCGATCGTTACCCTTGAGCACTGATGGTCTCCTGGAAGGCGGTATCGAACGCAAGACAGTCGATCACGTCAAATCCGCGCGCGGGCTGTCCACACAAAGTGGAATATCCGGCCCCTCTCTCCGTACCGGCGGAAAGGGAAGGCTGTGTCCGCTGATTTGGGGAACGTCGAAATGAAAGTCCCATAAACCCGCTACGCATCGCTTTGGCGCAAAACGAATTGCTCGAAATCGATCCAAGGTTATCTGCTACCGGCAGGGAATTGAACCGGGCGCCCGTATCCAATTGAGGTAACCACCTCTTTACTGACAGGATAGATAATTCGCCTGATCACCTACTGCATAGCGTTTTCCACGACTAGGCTTCCCGCAGCCGGTCCCGGGGGTTTTCATGGCCCGTGTTCTTGTTGTCGACGACCAATCCGACGTGCGCGCGATGATCGCAATTGTGCTGCGCGTCAATCGTTTCGAGATTGTCGAGGCGGCGTCCGCCGCGGAGGGGATCAAGGCGTTCGAAACGGCGAAATTCGATCTTGCGATCATCGATATCTTCCTGCAGGGCAAGAGCGGTCTCGACCTCATGTCGATGATGCGCGACCGCCAGCCGGATTTCCCCATCGTCGCGATCTCCGGCATGACGGCGCTGGATTTCGTCGCTGAAGCGCCAGACCTGTCGAACGTGGTCTGCCTGCAGAAGCCGTTCCGTCCGAACGACCTGATGCGCGCCATCGAGAACGCGCGGCAGGCGGTTGTCCCCGTTGCGGTGCGCGCGGCGGTTTGATCGGACGACTTCCCAAATTTCAAACAGCGGACCCGTAGGATGAGTAGAGCGAAGCGAAACCCATCGCGATGGAGCAAGCGGTGCGATGATGGGTTTCGCTTCGCTCTACCCATCCTACGTCTGATTCAAACAGCGGATATGAGTTCGCGTTCTCGCGGCATGATGTGCCCGAGCTATGCGTCTGGTTTCACCCTCTCGAAACACAGAGGGCGCAGGGAAAGCCGGGTGCTGGTTGCACCCATGGGTCCCGTGCAACAAAAAGCACGGGGGTAGGACCACAGGTTCAACCGAAGCATTCCGGCTTTCCCTGCGCGATGGTGTTACGGTTTCCTTCGTGCTCTCCCCGGTGACCGGGCTCTTTTGCCACCGTCACTTCACAAGAAGCTTAGCGCCAGCGTCGGGGCGCCAGGACCACACGACTTCGCCGT
Source organism: Bradyrhizobium sp. Leo78 (assembly GCF_059512425.1). Classification (NCBI taxonomy): domain Bacteria; kingdom Pseudomonadati; phylum Pseudomonadota; class Alphaproteobacteria; order Hyphomicrobiales; family Nitrobacteraceae; genus Bradyrhizobium; species Bradyrhizobium sp. Leo78. The sequence continues at coordinate 117,282 of NZ_JCAMOT010000012.1, read as the reverse complement.
CCGCGTTACGCGCGCTCGTCAGTCGCACGCATCGCGTCCACCGCATCTCACCGCAACGTTCGTGACGATCGCGACCCGCCCCTCATCTGGGTGAGACGTGCGGAGTTAAATCACTGATTTGCCCGACGGGTTAAGCGATTTATTTTTCGCTGATAGTCTGGACAGACTTTTAGGTGATTTGCCCGTCGGGTTGATTTGTCGCACCCAAGGCATCCACATCATCATTGTGAGCGGAGCGAAGCAATCCATAGCGCCGCAAGCGGAAGAGTGGATTGCTTCGCTCCGCTCGCAATGACGGGGCTGTCATTCCGGGGCGATGCGGAGCGTCGAGCTATGATGTGCAATTGCACATCAGAGAATCCATTTCGCCGCTTGCGCCTGTGGCCCAATGGATTCCGGGTTCGTCCTTCGGACGCCCCGGAATGACGGCGGTGATGTGGATACGCCTACGACCCCTTCGGATTGACTTCGGCGTAGTTGCCCTTGGCGTCCCACTTGTAGACGACGTAGTCGATGGCCTTGATGTCGCCCTTGGCGTCGAAGGCCATCTTGCCGAGCACGGTGTCCCACTCGCCGGCCTTGATCGCGTCCATCACCTTCTTCGGATCAGTGGAGCCGACCTTGGCGACCGCCTGTGACCACACCTGCATCGCGGCGTAGGTGTAGAGTGTGTAGCCTTCGGGATCGATGTTCTTGGCCCTGAACTTCTCGACGATGGCTTTCGCGGTCGGCTTGTTGCGCGGATCGGGACCGAAGGTGAACAGCGTGCCTTCGGCGGCGGGGCCGGTGATCGAGGCGAACTCCTTGTCGTTCATGGCATCGCCCGCCATCAGCACCGTCTGCAGGCCCTGGTCGCGCATCTGGCGCAGGATCAGGCCGGCCTCCTGGTGATAGCCGCCGACATAGACGAGATCGATATTGTCGCGTTTGAGCCGCGAGACGATGGAGTTAAAATCCTTGTCGCCCTTGTTGTAGGACTCGAACATCTTCTCCTGGAAGCCGGCCTTGTTCAGCGCCTTCTTGGTCTCGTCCGCGAGGCCCTTGCCGTAGGTCGTCTTGTCGTTGAGGATCGCGACGTTCTTACCCTTGAAATTCTTCAGGATGTACTCGGCGGCGACCAGGCCCTGCTGGTCGTCGCGGCCGCAGACGCGCGCGACGTTCCAGAGCTTCCGTTCGGTGAACAGCGGGTTGGTCGAGGCCGGCGTGATCTGCAGCGTGTTGCCGTCGGCATAGGCTTCCGATGCCGGGATCGACGACGACGAGCAGAAGTGACCGGCGACGAAGGGGATCCGCGCGCTGGAGAGTTTTTCCGCGACCGAGCGCGCCTGCTTGGGATCGCAAGCATCGTCGCCGACCTCGAGCTTGAGCTTCTTGCCGAGCACGCCGCCCGCGGCATTGAGATCGGAAACCGCCTGTTCGGCACCGTTCTTCATCTGCCGGCCGAAAGCGGATTCGGAGCCCGTCATCGGGCCCGCCACTGCGATGGTGATATCCTGCGCGAATGCGCTCGCCGACAGTGCGAGCGATGCGCCGAGTGCAAGGCCAATCAGCTTGAGTGATTTCATGTGGAGTCCCCGTGGTCATCGCTTAAGGGAAGCATCCGGCGCGCCGCCGGATACGAAACCGACGGCATTGTCGACTGAATTTGCCGTGAAGTCATCGGCATTTTTCAGGCAAATGCACGCTCCCTTCGCAGCATCTTGCCGCAGGAAGGGTGCCGATCAGCTAGCCCCGCCGTCCGCCTTCCAGATAGGCAGCGCGGATCTCCGGCCGCTGCAACAGCTCGCTGCCGGTTCCAGACAGCGTGATCAAGCCGTTGACCATGACGTAGCCGCGATGGGCAAGTTTCAGTGCGTGGTTGGCGTTCTGCTCGACGATCAGGACGGTCAGGCCATCCTGGCGGTTCAGGGTGCGGATCGCGTCGAAGATCTGGCGTGCGATCAGCGGCGCGAGGCCGAGCGAAGGCTCATCCAGCATCAACAGGCGCGGGCGGCTCATCAGCGCGCGGCCGATCGCCAGCATCTGCTGCTCGCCGCCGGAGAGCGTGCCGCCACGCTGGTTAACGCGTTCCTTGAGCCGGGGGAACAGCGTGAACACGCGTTCCAGCACGGCCGCGCGTTCCGCTTCGCTGCACTCGGTGACGTCAGCGCCCATCTGCAGGTTTTCCGCGACGCTCATGCGCGGAAAGATCCGGCGTCCCTCGGGCGACTGCGCGATCCTAAGCCGCGCGATCTCGTGCGTCGGCACGCCGGTGATGTCATCACCGTCGAACTCGATCGCCCCGGCGCGGGCGCGCGGCTTGCCGAAGATCGTCATCATCAGCGTCGACTTGCCGGCACCGTTGGCCCCGATCAGCGCGACGATCTCGCCGGCATTGATCTCGAGATCGACGCCCTTGAGGGCTTCGATCTTGCCGTAGGCCGCGCGCAGTCCGCGGATGGCGAGGAGGGGAGAGGTTGAGGTCATAGGGCAACCTCGCAGCCGTCATGGCCGCGCTTGTCCCGGCCATCCACGCGCTTTCTCCGGCCTGTCGTCATTGCGAGCGAAGCGAAGCAATCCATCCCTCCGCGCGCCGCGGCATGGATTGCTTCGTCGCTTTCGCTCCTCGCAATGACGGAGGGCCGTCGGAACGTGGATGCCGGGGACGAGCCCGGGCATGACGGGGATAGAGCGTGGGCGATCACGTGCCGCTCTCCATGACGGCGATGGCTTCTTCCTCGTCGGCGCCGAGATAGGCGGCGATCACCTTGGGATCGTCGCGAACGGATTGTGGCGTGCCTTCGGCGATCTTGACGCCGTAATCCATCACCACGACGTGGTCGGAAATCTCCATCACCACGGACATGTCGTGCTCGATCAAGAGGATCGAGGTGCCCTGTTCGGTGCGGATCGAGAGCAAGAGCTCGCTGAGCGCGGCGCTCTCGCGCGCGTTCAGGCCGGCGGCGGGCTCGTCGAGGCAGAGCAGCGCGGGCTCGGTGCACATCGCGCGCGCGATCTCGAGCCGGCGCTGGTCGCCATAGGGAAGGTTGCCGGCGGCATCGTCGGCGCGGTCGAGCAGGCCGACGCGCGTCAGCCAGGTGCGCGCCAGCTCGATCGCGCGTGCTTCGGCGCTGCGCCAGGATGGCGCGCCGATCAGGCCGAGGAAGGTCAGGCCGGAGGCGCGCATCAGCGCGTTGTGCTGCGCCACCATCAGATTCTCCAGCGCCGTCATGCCGGGGAACAGGCGGATGTTCTGGAAGGTGCGCGCCACGCGCGCCTGCTTGGAGATGCGGAAATCGTTCAGACGTTCGAGCTGGATCGTCTTGCCGTCGTCATGGGTCAGCGCGATCGAGCCGCCGCTCGGCCTGTAGAAGCCGGTGATGCAGTTGAAGACGGTGGTCTTGCCGGCGCCGTTCGGGCCGATCAACGCGGTGATCTTGCGCCGTCCGGCATCGAAGGAGAGATCGTTCACGGCAACGATGCCGCCGAACCGCATCGACAGGCCATTGACGGAGAGGATGGTCTCACCGCTCATCCGTGTCCCTCCTTGACGAGGTCGGAGGAGATCGCCTGGTTGCGCTCGAGATAGACGGTCGGGGCGCGATGACCGATCAGTCCGCGCGGCCGCCAGATCATGAGCAGCACCATCGCCATCCCGAACACCAGCATGCGGTACTGGTCAAGGCCGCGGAACAGCTCGAAGCCGCCGATCATCGCCAGCGCAGCCAGCGCGACGCCGAGCTGCGAGCCCATGCCGCCGAGCACGACGATGGCGAGCACCAGCGCCGATTCCTGGAAGGTGAAGGATTCCGGGCTGATGAAGCCCTGGCGCGTCGCGAAGAACGCGCCGGCAAAGCCGCCGAACATCGCGCCGGTGGCAAAGGCCGTGAGTTTGGTCGTGGTGGTGTTGATGCCGAGCGCGCGGCAGGCGACCTCGTCCTCGCGCAGCGCCTCCCAGGCGCGGCCGATCGGCAGGCGGCGAAGGCGGATCGTGACCCAGTTGGTCAGCAGCGCCATCGCCAGGATCAAATAGAACAGGAACACGATGCGGTGCGTCGGCGAGAACTCGATGCCGAGCCGCGCCGCCAGCCCGTCCTCGCCCGGCGAGAGCGGAATGCCGAACAAGGTCGGCCGTGGGATGCCGGAGACGCCGTTCGGCCCGCCGGTCAGGCTCTGCCAGTTGATGATGACGAGGCGGATGATCTCGCCGAACGCCAGTGTCACGATCGCGAGATAGTCGCCGCGCAATCTGAGCACGGGAAAGCCGAGCAGCACGCCCCAGAACGCGGCGAGGATGCCGGCGAGCGGCAGGCAGACCCAGAACGACAGTCCGAAATTGGTGGCGAGCAGCGCGTAGGAATAGGCACCCACGGCGTAGAAGGCGACATAACCGAGATCGAGCAGGCCGGCGAGGCCGACGACCACGTTCAGTCCCCAACCGAGCATCACATAGGTGAGCACGAGGATCGCGAGATCGAGGATGTAGCGCTGATCATAGAAGATCACCGGCACCAGGAAGGTGAAGATCAGCAGCGCCGGCGCGATCAGGCGTCCGGCGAGCGACAGCGCATTTTGTACCGCCGGCGGAACGACGCGGACCTTGTCGGCGGGACCCCACCATTGCCGCAGCAGCTCGATGACGATGCTGCCGCCGAACACGGCGGCGACGATGGCGGCGAGATCGCCGAACCGCGTCCAGTAGATCAGCCCGCCTTGCGGGCCGGCCTCGGTGCGGACGCCGATCATCAACGAGAACAGCACCAGCGCGACCAAGGCACTGATGGTGGCTTTCTTGAGGATGAAGGCGGCGCCGCTCGCGCGCGACGCCGGCTTCTTCTCGAGCGCTGACGTGGTCACGCGGCCGCCCGTCAGACTTTTTCGACTTCAGGCCGGCCGAGCAGGCCGGTCGGAAGGAAGATCAGAACCACGATCAGGATGGAGAAGGCGGCGACGTCCTTGTACTCGACCGAGAAATAGGCCGACCAGAATGTCTCGATCAGCCCGATCGCCAATCCTCCCAGCATCGCGCCGGGCAGCGAGCCGATGCCGCCGAGGACCGCGGCGGTGAACGCCTTGATGCCGGCGACGAAGCCCATGAAGAAATCGACCAGGCCGTAGTAGAGCAGGTACATCATGCCGGCGACGGCGGCGAGCGCGGCGCCGATCACGAAGGTCATGGAGATGGTGCGGTCGACGTCGACGCCGAGCAGCGCCGCCATGGTCTGGTCCTGCTCGCAGGCGCGCATGTCGCGCCCGAGCCGCGTGCGCGACACCAGCCAGGTGAACAGCGCGAGCAGCACCACGGTGGCGAGCACGACGATGATCTGGATGTTGGAGAGCTGCACCACGAAGCCGCTTTCACCCTCATGCAGCGTGTAGCCGCCGGTGATGATCGGCGGCACCGGCTTCACGCGCGCGCCTTGCGCGACTTGCGAGAAATTCGTCAGCACGAAGGACATGCCGATGGCCGAGAGCATCGGCGCCAGGCGGAACGAATGCCGCAGCGGCCGGTAGGCGATACGCTCCACCGTCCAGCCATAGAGCGCGGTGATCGCCATCGACACCAGGAGCACGATGAACAGCACCAGCGGGATCGCGGTGAGGCCGAGCGAGACCAGCACCAAAAAGGAGATCAGCGCGATGAAACCGCCGATCATGAAGATGTCGCCATGGGCGAAATTGATCATGCCGACGATGCCATAGACCATGGTGTAGCCGATCGCGATCAGCCCATAGATCGAGCCGAGCACGAGGCCGTTGATGAGTTGCTGGGCGAAATAATCCATGCGCTGCCGCTTGTGAGAGAGCGACGCGGCGAGGGCTCCCGGCAGCCTTGTCCGACGCGTCGTATCATTTTCTAACAGTGGAACCCCTTGGGCGGCAACAGCGCTAGCTGCGGCATCAAGGGCTTGTACAGAGGTAGTTTTACCGGCGGTTCCCGATCCAGCATTTGCCTCACCGTGACGTGACGGTTCCCACCGAAACGGCGTCCTGGTTCCCGCGTTGGCCCGTGCCTGGTTCGAAGGGACCAGGTCCAACCAGGGAGATTTGTGAATGGCCAGTCAGAACCAGAACCCGGGTCAGCAGAATCAAAATCCGGGCCAGAAGCCCGGCCAGCAGCAGGGTGGCGGCAGCAAGCCCGGCCAGCAGCAGCAAGACCCGAACCGTCAGGGCCAGAAACCTGGCCAACCCCAGGATCCGGGTCAGGTGCGCTAGTTTCCCGTCCAAGCGAGAGCAAAAGGGAAGTCCTGCCGAAAGGCGGGACTTTCTTTTGGACGCCGTCCACAGCGGCCCGCCCCAATTAAGGTTAATAAAGGGTTTAGATTGCCGCTTCAGTTCCAACGAAGTTACCTCGCGACATACCCGCCATCGCGGCGTCGGGCGAGCGGAACAGCAGGGAGCGGCGGATGTCGACGAACTGGCGGATCAGCTCATTCAGCGGCGCGCTGCTTGCGGCCTATTTCGTCCCGGCGTGGGCGAGCATCGCCTTCCAGATCATGGCCTCGCCGGTCCGCGGTCTCTATGAACGGCCGAGCGTGTCGATCGGGTTCTTCATCAGCGATCATCTGCATCTGTCGGGCATCGCGAGCGTGCGTATCGCCTGGCTGCTGGCGCTGGTGCGGATCACCACAGTTGCCTTTTTCACGCTGTATCTGGTGCTGCTTTCGCTTCGCTCGGTGCGCGAGCGCGGCGGCGGCGACGAGACGCTCGGTATGGCGCTCGTGCTCGGCAGCGTGCTCAGCTTCGTCAGCATGCTGGCGGCGTCCGTGGCCGGCGAGGCCGAGGCGCTGCGGCTGCATGCGACCGAACTGTTGATGCTGGTCGGCATCGGCATCGTGCTGGTGGTCGAGGGCGCCCCGCCGCGGCTGGCCGAGGTGCGCGACGAGGCCGATACGAGCGTGCCGGCCGGCAAATTATCCCTTCAACAGCCCTAGCTCGGCGATAATCGCCGAGGCTTCCTTCACCGCATGGTTAGCGGCGGGGACGCCGCAATAGATCGCCTGCTGCAGCAGGATCTCCTTGATATCGTCAGGCGAAAAGCCGCCTTCGGTGAGGGCGGCACGCACATGCAGGCGGAATTCGTCCCACTGCCCGAGCGCGACCATGGTGCCGATCACCAGGACCCGCCGCGTGCGATGATCGAAATGCGGCCGCGTCCAGATATCGCCCCAGGCATAGCGCGTGATCAGGTCTTGGAAGTCGGTGTTGAAGGCGTTGCGATTGGCGATGGATTTGTCCACCCATTCATTGCCGAGCACTTTGCGGCGCTGGGTCATGCCCTCGTCGCGGCGCTTGTCATCGTCCATGATGCCTCTCCTTGCTCGGGCGTCTCTTCACCTCTCCCCGGCGGGGAGAGGTCGGTTTGCGCTGATGATGCGAAGCATCGTCAGCGCAAACCGGGTGAGGGGACTCAGGTGCCCATGAAGGACCGTAACCCCTCACCCGCGCCTTCGGCGCGACCTCTCCCGATGGGAGAGGTGTTGCAGATTGCGCTGCACTAGCGTTGCGTCAGGAAGCCGACCACGGCGTCCGTGAAGGCGTGCGACTGCTCGACGTTGGAAATATGCGCGGCATCGAGGATCGTCATGCTGGCGCCCGGGATGCGGCTTCGGATGTATTCGCCCGCGGCGATCGGCGTTGCCATATCGTGACGGCCGGCGATCACCAGCGTCGGGCTCTTGATCTTCGGGAGCAGCTCGCGCTGGTCGAGCGTGCTCAAGGCTTCGCAGCAGGCGATGTAACCCTCCGCTGGCGAGGCCAATAGCATCGCCTTCATCCGGGCTGCGATCTGCGGCTCGCGCTCGCGGAAATCCGCCGTCAGCCAGCCCGCGATCACGGTGTCGGCGACCGCGGCGAGGCCGCCTTCCTTCACCGCCTTGATGCGATTGTGCCAGTTGGTCGGGTCCGGGTAGTAGCAGGCGGTGTTGGAGAGGATGATCTTGCCGAAGCGTTCGGGCGCGTTGGCCCCCAGCCATTGCCCGACCATGCCGCCCATCGACAGGCCGCACCAATGCGTCTTTTCGATATTGAGGTCGTCGAGGATCGCCAGCACGTCGCGGCCGAAACGCTCCATCGAATAGGGGCCGGGAGGGACCTGCGACTTGCCATGGCCGCGCCGGTCGTAGCGGATGACGCGGAACACTTGCGTCAGCGCCTTCATCTGCGGTTCCCACATCTGCAACGTGCAGCCCAGCGAATTCGACAGCATCAGCGTCGGTCCGCCGTCGCGGCCTTCGACCTGGACGTTGAGTAGGCATCCGTCGGCGTCGATCATCGGCATGGTCTGCGTTTCCTCGTTTCTTTCCTGTCATTCCGGGGCGATGCGACAGCATCGAGCCCGGAATCCATTTCACCACCCGGGTATGTGGCCCGATGGATTCCGGGTTCGCGCTCTGCGCGCCCCGGAATGACAGCGGAGGTCTTACGACAAATCCTCAAGCGAGGCGAGCAGGCGGTCGATCAGCGCCTGCGAGGCGCCCTGGTAGGACATTGGTTCAAACAGTTTTTCGATTCTGTCCGCGGCGAGATGCGCGGTGATCCGTGGATCGGACTTCAACACGTCGCGCAAGTGTTTCTGCTCGGCCACGGCCTTCTTGCTGGCGGCTTCGATCAGATGATGCGCCTCGCTCTTGCCGAGCTTTTCGGCGAGCGCCATCGACACCGCTTCTGCCATGATCAACCCCTTGGTTGCATCGAGGTTGACGCGCATGCGCGCAGCGTCGACTTCCAGGCCCTCGGCGATGTCGACGATGGCGGCGAGCGCGCCTGATGTGACCAGCATCAGCGTCGGCAAGGTCGGCCATTCTGCATGCCACGGCCCTGCGCTGCGCTCGTGGTCCTGGACCTGCGCGGCAAGGATCGTCGCGGCGAGATTGGGGGTCATGGTGGCGGCGGCGAGCGCGGTTGCGGCAGCAACGGGATTGCGCTTGTGCGGCATGGTGGAGGAGCCGCCGCGGCCTTCGCCCGATGGCTCGAACGCCTCGGCGACGTCGGTCTGCATCATCAAGGAGACGTCGCGGGCGATCTTGCCGCAGCTTCCGCAGACGATGGCAAAGGCGGAGGCAATGTCCGCGATGCGGTCGCGGTGGGTGTGCCAGGGCGCCTCCGGCAGCGGCAGGCCAAGCTCCTGCGCCAGTTTTTCCGCCACTGCCATGCCTTTGTCGCCGAGCGCGGCCAGCGTGCCGGCCGCGCCGCCGAATTGCAGCGCCAGTGCCTCGCGGTGCAGCCGCTGCAGGCGCCTCCGCGAGCGGTGCAGGCTTGCGGCATATTCGGCGAGCTTGAGGCCGAACGGCATCGGCAGCGCATGCTGCAGCCAGGTGCGCGCAACCACCGCGGTGTTGCGATGCTCGCGGGCGAGTTTTGCAAAACCGGCAACAGCCCGTTCGAGTTCGGCGAGCAACACATCGATGCCGGCGCGCAAGGTGAGCATCGTCGCGGTGTCGATGACGTCCTGGCTGGTCGCGCCCCAATGCACATAGCGCGCGGCCTCCTTGCTGGCCTTGGCCGCTTCCGCGGTGAGCGCCTTGACCAGCGGGATCGCCAGGTTGCCCGACCGAACAGCGGCTTCCGCGAGCGCCGGGACATCGAATGATTCGGCCTTGCACGCCGCGCCGATCGGGCCGGCCGCGGCATTCGGAATCACGCCGACCGCTGCTTCGGCGCGCGCCAGCGCTGCCTCGAAATCAAGCATATTCTGCAAGCAAGCGGCATCGTCGCACACCGCGCGCATCGCGGCGCTTGACAGCATCGGTGCCAGCAGAGGGGAAAGGGATGTGCTCATCGCGCGCGACCTAATCATTCCCGGCTGCCGCTGCCAATGGCCCTTCTTGATCGAGCCCGGCGCCATCACAAGGGGCGGTCTCCGTTTTGCTGCGCTGCGAATATGCATCGCTCGTGGTCGGATGCCGGTCTTTCCTTTGTGGCCGCCGTGCTTTACTTGGGTGTTGGTTCGATGCGATCGGGGAGGCTCTCATGGCAATGACAATGACCGGCGAAGTCCAGCTTGCGGCGTCGCGCGAGGCCGTGTGGGCCAAGCTCAACGATCCCGAGGTGCTGAAGGTCTGCATCCCCGGCTGCGAGGAATTGGAGAGGACCGAGGACAACGGCTTTCGCGCCGTTGCCAAGATGAAGGTCGGCCCGGTCTCGGCACGCTTCAAAGGCAAGGTCATGCTGTCCGATCTCGATCCGCCCAACGGCTACAAGATCTCGGGCGAAGGCGAGGGCGGGGTTGCCGGATTCGCCAAGGGCGGCGCGACGGTCGCGCTTGCCGAGAAGGATGGCGGCACACTCTTGAGTTACAACGTCGAGGCGCAGATCGGCGGCAAGCTCGCCCAGCTCGGCCAGCGCCTGATCAACGGCGCGGCCAAGAAACTGGCCGATGAATTCTTCGCGAATTTCGCCAAGGCCGTGCAAGGCTGAGTCAAATAAATAAAGACTAGTGGCGCCGCACAACGGCGCCAGAACGGCACGACGTCATCCGGCCATGCGAGGGGCGAGGTTGCCCATTGCGGTGATGGCCCATATTATGGCTTTTGGAACGGTTATAAACGCCTGTTCTGTCGATATGCGGCAGAGCAGATCAAGAGAGTGCTGATGGCCAAGATTTCCCTGATCGTGAACGGCAATCCCGTCACCGCTAACGTCGATCCCCGTACCCTTCTCGTTCAATTCCTGCGTGAAAACCTGCGGTTGACCGGGACCCATGTCGGTTGCGACACCTCGCAATGCGGCGCCTGCGTCGTGCATCTCGACGGCAAGGCCGTGAAGTCGTGCACCACGCTTGCGGTGATGGCCGACGGCCATGAGGTCAACACCATCGAGGGACTGGCGCCGGATGGCGGGCCGCTGCATCCGATGCAGGAAGCGTTCCGCGAGAATCATGGCCTGCAGTGCGGCTTCTGCACGCCCGGCATGATCATGACCGCGGTCGACATGGTGCACCGCAAGGGAAATGAGCTTTCCGACGAGGTGATCCGCGAAGAGCTCGAAGGCAATCTGTGCCGCTGCACCGGCTATCAGAACATCGTCGCCTCGATCGCCGCCGGCGCCAAGGCGATGGCGAAGTCCGATCTCGCTTGAACCTCAGCGCATTGCATCGCGATCGCTGTTGAAAATTCCGGGGCATTCCAATGTATGAATTCAAGTATCATCGTCCGGCGACCGTGCGACAGGCCGCCAATCTGCTGGTGAAGAACGAGGATGCCAAGCTGATCGCCGGCGGCCACACGCTGGTGCCGGTGATGAAGCAGCGGCTCGCGAGCCCGCCGCATCTGGTCGACCTCTCTCATGTCGAAGGCCTCGACACCATCGAGATGAAAGGCCGCGCGCTTGCGATCGGCGCCACCGCCAAGCATGCCGACGTCGCCAGCTCCGCCGTCGTCGGCGAGGCGATCCCGGCGCTCGCCGACCTCGCGGGAGGGATCGGCGATCCCGCCGTGCGCCATCGCGGCACCATCGGCGGCTCGCTGGCGAACAACGACCCGACCGCGGACTATCCGGCCGCCGTGCTGGCGCTGGGCGCGACCATCGTCACCAACAAGCGGCGGCTCAAGGCCGAGGAGTTCTTCCAGGGCCTGTTCTCGACCGCGCTCGAGGCCGACGAGATCATCACCAAGGTGCAGTTTCCGGTTCCGAAGAAGGCGGCTTACGTCAAGTTCCGCAACCAGGCCTCGCGTTATGCGCTGGTCGGCGTGTTCGTGGCGCGGCGGCCGTCGGACGTCCGCGTTGCCGTGACCGGCGCCGGCTCGGACGGCGTGTTCCGCGTCACCGCTTTCGAGGAGGCCCTGCAGAAGCGCTTCTCGCCCAAGGTGCTGGAGGGGATCAACGTATCCCCGGAAGGGCTGAACAGCGACCTGCATGGCAGTGCCGAATATCGCGCGCATTTGATCGGGGTGCTGGCGCGCCGGGCGGTCGAAGCTGCTAACGCTAAAGCGTGATAGTGCAGGCTGCTTTGGCTCCAACACCGGCTTTCCCATGACCGCATCGACGCTCCCGAAATCAGTCGATGCGCTGCTCGAGCTCCTGACCTCGCGCGGCTATCTCGCCGAGCGGTCGCTCGCGACCGTGACCTATCTTGCGCTGCGCATGGGCCGGCCGTTGTTCCTGGAAGGCGAGGCCGGCGTCGGCAAGACCGAGATCGCCAAGGTGCTGTCTTCAGCGCTCGGGCGGAAGCTGATCCGCCTGCAATGCTATGAGGGCCTCGACGTCGCCTCCGCGGTCTACGAGTGGAGCAGCGCGGCGCAGATGATCGCGATCCGCCTCGCGGAAGCCTCCGGCGACACTGACCGCGACCAGCTCGCGAGCGACATCTTCGCCGAGCGTTTCCTGATCAAGCGGCCGCTGCTGCAGGCGCTGGAGCCTGACGTCGCCGGCCCGCCGGTGCTCCTGATCGACGAGCTCGACCGCGCGGACGAGGCGTTCGAGGCCTATCTTCTGGAGATCCTGTCGGACTTCCAGGTGACGATCCCCGAGCTCGGTACGGTGAAGGCGCCGGCACCGCCGATCGTGATCATCACCTCCAACCGCACCCGCGAGATCCACGACGCGCTGAAGCGGCGCTGTCTCTATCACTGGGTCGACTATCCCACAGCCGAGCGCGAGCTCGCGATCGTCAAGTCACGGGTGCCGAATATTTCGGCCAAGCTGTCGCAGCAGGTGGTCCGCTTCGTGCAGGCGCTGCGCAACCAGGATTTCTACAAGTCGCCCGGCGTCGCCGAGACCATCGACTGGGCCACCGCGCTCTCTGAGCTCGATGCCCGCTCGCTGACGCCGCAAGTGGTCGGCGAGACCCTCGGTGCGCTCCTGAAGTACCAGGATGACATCGCGCGCATGCAGGGCGATACGCTGCAGAAGGTTTTGAAGGAAGCGACGAGCGAGACGTAGCTGCTCGCGTTCGCTTCGGTCGTTCCGGGGCGCGAGCAGCGCGAACCCGGAACCTCGCGCCGCAATCTCCAGATTCCGGGTTCACGCTTCGCGTGCCCCGGAATGACGGTGAGGTGAGGATAGATGCCCATCAACCACCTTGCGCCGCCGACCGGGCACATGGCCGACAATGTCGTCGGCTTTGCCCGCGCGCTGCGGGCGGCCGGGTTGCCGGTCGGGCCGGGCTCGGTGATCGACGCGCTCAATGCGCTGCAGCTCATCGAAGTCGGCAACCGCGCCGATTTCTACGCCACGCTGGAAGCGATCTTCGTCAAGCGCCATGAGCATGCGCTGATCTTTGCCCAGGCCTTCGACCTGTTCTTCCGCGCCGCCGAGGAGTGGAAGAGCATGCTGGACTCGGTGCCGCTGCCCGACCACGCCAAGAAGAAGCCGCCGCCGGCCTCGCGCCGCGTGCAGGAAGCGCTGTCGCAGCCCGCGAGCCGCGAGGAGCGGCCGCAGGAGCAGGCGCAGGAACTCAAGCTCTCGGTCTCCGACCGCGAGATCTTGCAGAAGAAAGACTTTGCGCAGATGAGCGCGGCCGAGATCGCCGAGGTCACCCGCGCCATCGCCAAGATGAGCTTGCCGCAGGCCGAGCTGGAGACGCGCCGCTACCGGCCGGACGTCCGCGGCCTCCGGCTCGATATGCGCCGCACCATCCGCAATTCCTTGCGCACCGGCGGCGAGATCGTCGACATCCGCAAGCTCGGCCGAATCGACAAGCCGGCGCCGATCGTGGCGCTGCTCGATATCTCGGGATCGATGAGCGAATATACCCGCCTGTTCCTGCACTTCCTGCATGCCATCACCGATGCCCGCAAGCGCGTCTCGGTGTTCCTGTTCGGCACCCGCCTGACCAACGTGACGCGGGCGCTGCGGCAGCGCGATCCCGACGAGGCGCTGGCAAGCTGCTCCTCGAGCGTCGAGGACTGGGCCGGCGGCACAAGGATCGCGACCTCGCTGCACACCTTCAACAAGCTGTGGGCTCGCCGGGTGCTGGGGCAGGGCGCGATCGTGCTGCTGATCTCCGACGGGCTGGAGCGCGAGGCGGACGCCAAGCTTGCCTTCGAGATGGACCGGCTGCATCGTTCCTGCCGCCGCCTGATCTGGCTCAACCCGCTGCTGCGCTACAGCGCCTTCGAACCCAAAGCGCAGGGCATCAAAATGATGCTGCCCCACGTTGACGAATTCCGCCCGGTGCATAACTTGAGTTCCATCCAGGGGCTGATCGCGGCGCTGTCGGCCCCGCCGCCGCCTCATCATCGCAGCCTGATCCGCTCCGTAGCTTGAAGAGGGTTCTCAAATGCTCAATCGCGACGAAGACATCCTGAAGGCGGCTGAGGACTGGCGGAACGCCGGCCATGGGGTGGCGCTGGCCACCGTGGTGGAGACCTGGGGCTCGGCGCCGCGTCCGGCTGGATCGAGCCTCGTCATCAACGACGAGGGTACGTTCCTGGGTTCGGTCTCGGGTGGCTGCGTCGAAGGCGCCGTGGTGACCGAGGCACTCGACGTGATCTCGAGCGGCCAGCCGAGGATGCTGGAATTCGGCGTGGCTGACGAGACCGCATGGAATGTCGGCCTGTCCTGCGGCGGCACCATCCGCGTCTTCGTCGAGAAGGTGGGCTAGCCGTGAAGCTCGAAACCCTGAAGGAGCTGAATGCCGAGCGCGCCGCGCGGCGCCCGGTGATCGTCGTCACCGATACCGCCAATGGCGAGCAGCGGCTGGTGAAGGCAAAGGACTTTGCCGCCGATCCGCTCAATGCCGAGCTTTCCAAAGCATTGCGCATGGGCAAGAGCACCAACGTCGAGGTCGGCGGCAAGAAGCTGTTCCTCAACGTCTATGCGCCGACCGCAAAGCTCGTGATCATCGGCGCCGTCCATATCAGCCAGGCCTTGGCGCCGCTGGCGCGGTCGCTGGACTATGACGTCACCGTCGTCGATCCGCGCACGGCATTTGCGAGCCCCGAACGTTTTCCTGACGTGCCCCTGGTCGCGGAATGGCCCGACGTCGCACTGCCGCCGCTCAATGTCGATCACTACACGGCTTTCGTCGCGGTGACGCACGATCCCAAGATCGACGATCCCGCGCTGCTGCACGCCTTCGAACGCGAGTGCTTCTATATCGGGGCGCTCGGTTCGCGGAAGACGCATGCCAAGCGCGGCGAACGGCTGCGCGCCCAAGGCGCGAAGGAAAGTGACATCGCGCGCATCCATGCGCCGATCGGACTCGACATTGGTGCGGTATCGCCGTCGGAGATCGCGGTCGCCATCATGGCGGAGATCACCGCGACGCTGCGGTTGCCGCCGAAAGAGAAAGAAGTTGCAGCATGAAGTTCGGGCCTGCCAGTCCGCGTGACGCGATTGGCGGCGTCACCGTTCACACCCTGCGGCAGGGATCGCTGGTGCTGAAGAAGGGCACCACGATCGGCCCTGCCGAAGTGGAGGCCTTGGATAAGGCCGGGGTGAAGGAAATCGTCGTCGTGCGGCTCGATGAGGGTGACGTCTCCGAAGATGTTGCCGCGGCCAGCATCGCGCAGGCCATTGCCGGCGACGGCGTCAATGTCGAGCGCGCCTTTACCGGCCGCGCCAATTTGTTCGCGGGACGCGCCGGCGTGCTGGTGGTCGACCGTGCCGCGGTCGATCGCATCAACGGCGTCGACGAGGCGATCACGCTCGCGACGCTGACTGCGTTCAAGCCGGTGGTCGAAGGCGAGATGATCGCCACCGTCAAGCTCATTCCTTTCGGTGTCGAAGCGAGCTTGCGCGACGCGGCAGTCGCCGTCGCCGCGCGCGAGACGCTGCGGGTTGCGCCTTACGTCATCAAGAAGGTCGGCATCGTCTCGACGATGCTGCCGGGCCTGTCGCCAAAGGTGATCGAGAAGACGCTCCGCGTGACCGCCGAGCGGCTCGCCCCCGCGGGCGCCAGCATTATCGCCGAGCGCCGCGTGCCGCATGAGGAGAAGGCCCTGGCCGCCTCGATCAAGGAATTGCTCGCGCTTGGCGCCGAACTCGTGATCGTGTTCGGTGCTTCCGCGATCGCGGACCGGCGCGACGTGATCCCGGCCGCGATCACCGGGATCGGCGGCGCGGTCGAGCATTTCGGCATGCCGGTCGATCCGGGCAATCTGCTCCTGATCGGCAGCGCGGGGAAGGTGCCGGTGCTGGGTGCGCCGGGCTGCGCGCGCTCTCCGGTCGAGAATGGATTTGACTGGGTGCTGATGCGCCTGCTTGCGGGGATCAAGGTCACGCGGGCCGAGCTCACCGGCATGGGCGTAGGCGGGCTCTTGATGGAGATCGTGACGCGGCCGCAGCCGCGCACGGGCTCCGACACCGAAGGCAATCGCAACGTCGCCGCCATCGTGCTCGCCGCCGGCCGTTCGACGCGGATGGGCGGCCCCAACAAGCTGCTTGCGGAGATCGACGGCAAGAAGCTCGTGCGTATCGCGGCCGAGCAGGCGCTGGCGTCGAAGGCCTCCGAGGTGATCGTCGTCACCGGCCATCAGGCCGAACTGGTCGAGCAGGCGCTGCAGGGGCTGAAGGTGAAATTCGTGCGCAATCCGGATTTCGCCGGCGGGCTCGCGAGCTCGGTGAAAGCGGGTGTCTCCGCGGTATCCGACAGCGTCGACGGCGCCGTGATCTGCCTCGGCGACATGCCGCTGATCGACGCGTCCTTGATCGATCGGCTCATCGACACCTTTGCACCCGACCGCGGCCATTTGATCGCGGTGCCCGTCAGCGAAGGCAGGCGCGGCAATCCCGTGCTGTGGTCGCGGCGCTTCTTCAAGGAATTGATGACGCTCGACGGCGACATCGGCGCGCGCCACCTGATCGCCAAGCATGCCGAAGCGGTAGCCGAAGTGCCCGTCGACGGCCAAAGCGCCTTCCTCGACATCGACACCCCGCAAGCCCTCGAAGCCGCGCGCGGCGGATAAGCGCCGCTGCGTAGGGTGGGCAAAGGCGCGCCAGCGCCGTGCCCACCGTCACACGCTGTGCTCTTGATGGTGGGCACGCTTCGCTTTGCCCACCCTACGATTCCGCGTGCGGGTCTCCGCTCTCTCCACATCATTGCGAGCGCCGCTCTCAACCTCCCGTTCACCAAGTGGAAACGTCCGGCGGCTAGAGTTCCGCCGGCTGTCTGGGGGATGGGGAAAGTGATTGTCTCGACGAGGCGCGCGCAACGCCGCGCGCTGTTCATTCTTGCGCTGACGTTGCTGTTGGCACTCACGCGTTTCATCACCGAGAGCTGGGCGGCGGGCGCATTTGCCGTTGGGAAATGCGGCGCCTACGGTCAGGCCTATGACTATCCCGCCGAAGCAGAGGCGCGCGCCGCGGCGCTGAAGCAGTGCAAGGGCGATTGCACCACCGTCACGATGAAACGGGCCTGCGCTGCGCTCTCCATCGACATGATGAATCCCTGCGGCGCCCACGGCTACGCCGTGGAGCCGAAGATCTCGCGCTCGCTGAACGCCGCCACGCGCAAGTGCTATGAATATGGCGGCAAGGAATGCGTGATCCGCGCCTGGGCCTGCGACGCCAAAGGTTAGCGTGGCCGTTGTAGCGTCGTAGCCCGGGTGGAGCGTCAGCGTAACCCGGGGGCGCTCGAGCCGCTGGTACAGTTTCCCGGGTTGCGCTTGGTTCCACCCGGGCTACAACTTGTCGCAGTTGTCATCGCGCTGACACACGCGCACATTCGGCGCGCCCCTTGATACCGATCAAAGGGCGAGAGGGTGGTCACCGCTAGTCTGCTTTCCAAAGCGAAGGAGTAGACAGATGCCGACCATGAAAGCCGCTGTTGTCCGAAATTTTGGCAAGCCGCTCGAGATCGAGAATGTGCCGGTGCCGGAACCGGGGCCGGGCGAAGTTCTGGTCAAGGTGAAAGCCTGCGGCGTGTGTCACACCGATCTTCACGCCGCGTCCGGTGACTGGCCGGTGAAGCCGGTTCCGCCGTTCATTCCCGGCCATGAAGCTGCCGGCATCGTCGCCGCGCTCGGCCCCGGCGTGACCAATCTGAAGGTCGGTGACGCCGTCGGCGTCGCCTGGCTGCACGATGCCTGCATGCGCTGCGAATATTGCGAGACCGGTTGGGAAACCCTGTGCGAGCACCAGCACAACACCGGCTACAGCGTGAACGGCGGCTTTGCCGAATATGTCATCGCATCGGCCGCCTTCGCCGCGCGATTGCCGGCTAATGTCGATTTCGCAAAGGTGGCGCCGATCCTGTGCGCTGGTGTCACGACCTACAAGGGACTGAAGGAGACCGAAGCGCGGCCCGGCGAGTGGGTCGTCATCTCCGGCGTCGGCGGCCTCGGCCATGTCGCGATCCAGTATGCCAAGGCGATGGGGCTCAAGGTTGCCGCGGTCGACATCGCCGAGGACAAGCTGGAGCTAGCTCGCACCACCGGCGCCGATCTCGCCGTCAACGCGCTGTCTGACAGGGCGGTGGAGAAGGTGCTGGCATCGACCGGGGGAGGGGCGCACGGCGTACTGGTGACGGCGGTGTCGACGGCTGCGTTCGCGCAGGCGCTGGGGATGGTCCGGCGCAAGGGCACGGTCAGCCTCGTCGGCCTTCCGCCCGGCGAATTCCCGACGCCGATCTTCGACGTCGTCTTGAAGCGCATCACCGTGCGCGGCTCGATCGTCGGTACCCGCCGCGATCTCGACGAAGCCATCGCCTTCGCCACCGACGGCAAGGTGCACGCCGAGATCACCGAGGTGCCGCTGGAGAAGATCAACGACATCTTCGACCGGATGAAGTCCGGCAAGATCGACGGCCGCATGGTGCTGGATTTCGCCTAAGTCCCATCCTTGTCATTCCGCGGCGCGCGCAGCGCGAGCCCGGAATCCATCAGACCGCGGGAGCAAGCGGAAGAATGGATTCCGGGCCTCGCCTTCGGCGCATCCCGGAATGACGAGGAGCGTTCCGCATTCTTGACAATGACTGACCAGTCAGTCATTATTTGAGCATGAAACAGCGCCCCCAACCATCCGCTCCGCCCAAGGCGCGCCGGACCGCCAGCAGGGCGGCGCGCGCCAAGGTGTCAAAAGTGGTCTCGTCGAAGATCGCGGGTAGCGGGGCGAACCGCGCCGAGCGCGCGGCGGAGCGGCGGGCTGCGATCGTGGAGGCGGCGATGGAAGAGTTCGTCGCGCGCGGCTTTGCCGCGACCCGGCTCGACGATATCGCCAAGCGCGCCGGCGTCGCCAAGGGCACGATCTATCTGCATTTCAAGGACAAGGAATCGATGTTCGAGGAATTGATCCGGACCGCGCTGGTGCCGCTGATCGACCGCATGGCATCGCCGGCGCCGCTGCATGGATCGGTGCGCGAGGCGGTGGAGGGCTTTGCGCAAATGTTCATCCGGGAGGTCGCTTCGACATCGCGCGGCGACATCGTGCGCCTGATCGTCAGCGAGGGGCCGCGCTTTCCGGAAATCGCCGATTTCTATTTCCGCGAAGTGGTCTCGCGCGGGATGGCCGGCATGCGCGCCTTGATCGAGCTTGGGATCACGCGCGGCGAGATCCGCAACAAGGAATTGGCGCGCTATCCGCAGATCATGATTGCGCCGGCACTGATCGCGGTGATCTGGCAGAGCATGTTCAGCCGGCATTCGCCACTGGATGCGATCGAGATGTTTCGCGTCCATCTCGATCTGATCTTCGGCGAGCGGAGGACGACATGACTTCGTCGCGCCTGGCGAAGATCCTGGCGATGGTGGCGCTGGCGGCGGCGCTGGCCGGCTGCCAGGAGCGGCGCGATCCCGGCTTCCAGGGGTGGGTCGAGGCCGACATGATCTTTGTCAGCCCGGATGAAGCCGGCCGCGTGGTGAAGCTCAACGTGCGCGAAGGCGACGAGGTGAAGGTCGGCGATCTCCTTTACTCCGTCGACGATGATCTGCAGCAGGCCGATCTCAACCAGAACAAGGCGACGCTTGCCAACGCGCAGCAGACCTATGACCGCGCCGCTTCCTTGAGAGGGACAGGCGCGGGCACGCAGGCCAATCTTGACGCCGCCGTCTCGGCGCTGCGCGTGGCCGAAGCGAAGGTCAACACGTCGGAGACGCGGCTGGCGCGGCGCAAGGGCTTTGCGCCGGTCGCAGGCACCATCCAGCAGATCTATTTCCGCGAGGGCGAGATGGTGGCGGCGCAGCGGCCGGTGCTCTCGATCATGCCGCCGGGCAACATGAAGCTGCGCTTCTTCGTGCCCGAGGCCGAACTGCCGAAGCTCTCGATCGGCGACCAGGTGCGCGTCGTCTGCGACAATTGCGCCGCCGATCTCACCGCCAAGATCTACTTCATCGCGACCACGGCGGAATATACACCGCCGGTGATCTACAGCCTCGATGAGCGCAACAAGCTGGTCTACTTGATCCAGGCACGGCCGAGTCGGCCCGATGCCTTGCGCGTCGGGCAGCCGATCAGTGTCTATCTCAATCCGAAGACGCCGGTGGCGGATCGGCGATGAGCACGGTCGCGAACCATACGGCTGAGATCGCTATCGATGTCCATGGCCTGACCAAATCGTTCGGCGGCCGCGAGGTTGTGCATGATCTGTCGATGCAGGTCAGGCGCGGCACGATCTACGGCTTCCTGGGGCCGAACGGCAGCGGTAAGACCACGACCATCCGCATGCTCTGCGGCCTGCTCACGCCCGACAGCGGCAATGGCACCTGCCTCGGTTACGATATCCGCCGCGATGCCGACCGCATCAAGCGCCTGGTCGGCTACATGACCCAGCGCTTCAGTCTGTACCAGGACCTCTCGGTGCGCGAGAATCTGGAGTTCGTCGCGCGGCTCTACGGCATGCCTGACGCACGCGGCGCGGCGCGCGAGATGATCGCGCGCATCGGCTTGAGGGGCCGCGAGGAGCAGCTTGCCGGCAATCTCTCCGGCGGCTGGAAGCAGCGGCTTGCGCTCGGCGCCTGCACGCTGCCAAATCCGAAACTTCTGCTGCTGGACGAGCCGACCGCCGGCGTCGACCCCAAGGCGCGGCGCGATTTCTGGAACGAAATCCACGCGCTCGCCGCCGACGGCCTCACTGTGCTGGTCTCCACGCACTACATGGACGAAGCCGAGCGCTGCCATGAGATCGCTTACATCGCCTATGGCCATCTGTTGGCGCATGGGACGGTGGAGGAGGTGATCGCGGGCTCGGCGCTCTCGACCTATACGGTGACCGGCGACGATCTCAACGTTCTCACCGCCGAGCTCGCCGGCAAGGGCGGCATCGACATGGTGGCGCCGTTCGGCACCAGCCTGCATGTGTCCGGCCGCGACAAGGCGGCACTGGACACGACCGTTGCGTCCTATCGCGATGATCCGCGCTGGCACTGGCAGGACAGCGAGCCGTCGCTCGAAGACGTCTTCATCGATCTCATGGGGCGTTCCAAGGATAATTTCCAAGGATAATTTCCAATGAGCGCGATCGACGCAGTCCATCCTATGGTCGAGACGAGGGAGCCGGCCTTCGGCTTCTGGCGACGCAGCTATGCGATGCTGGTGAAAGAATTCATCCAGCTTCGCCGCGACCGCGTCTCCTTCGCCATGATCGTGATGATCCCGGTGATGCAGCTTTTGCTGTTCGGCTACGCCATCAACACCACGCCTCGGCATCTGCCGACGGCGGTGTTGATCCAGGAGGACAGCGATCTCGGGCGCTCGATCCTGAAGGCGATGGAGAACACCGCCTATTTCCGCTTCACCCGGGAAGTGCACGATGTCGCCGAGTTCGACGACCTCCTGAAGTCCGGCAAGGTGCTGTTCGGTGTCGAGATCCCGCGCGGCTTCGAGCGCGCGGTCAGGCGCGGCGACAAGCCGGCGCTATTGGTCGCCGCCGACGCCACCGATCCGATCGCCTCAAGCGCGGCGCTCGGTGCGCTCGGCGCCCTGGTGCAGACCGCGCTGGAGCACGATCTGCACGTCGGCGATCCCCCGGACATGCCGTTCGAGATCAGGACGCACGCCCGCTACAACCCCGCCGCCGAGTCGCGGCTCAATATCGTGCCCGGCCTGGTCGGCACCATCCTGACCATGACCATGCTGATCTTCACCGCGCTGTCGGTGACGCGCGAGATCGAGCGCGGCACCATGGAGAGCCTCTTGTCGATGCCGATCAAGCCGGTGGAGGTGATGTTCGGCAAGATCATTCCTTATGTCATTGTCGGCTTCATCCAGGCGTCACTGATCGTCGGCATCGGCGTGCTGCTGTTCGGGGTACCGATCCTCGGCAGCGTGCTGCTCCTGGCGGCGCTGACCACGCTATTCATCACCACCAACCTGTCGATCGGCTATACGTTCTCCACCATCGTGCAGAACCAGTTGCAGGCGATGCAGCTTTCGATGATGTTCTTCCTGCCGAGCATCCTGCTCTCCGGCTTCATGTTTCCGTTCGCGGGCATGCCGCTATGGGCGCAATATCTCGGCGAGGGCCTGCCGCTGACGCATTACGTCCGCATCGTCCGCGCCATCATGCTGAAGGGCGCGGGCCCCGCCAACCTGCAATACGACACGATTGCACTCATTGTCCTGATGCTGGTGGCGATGACGATCGCCGTGACACGCTTCCGTCGCACGCTCGATTGAGGCAATATATCGATCTCAATTTATCCACGTCAGTCCGGGGCGATGAAGCATCGAACTATGATGTACGATAGTACATCAGGGAAGCGCGAGATTCCGGGTCCGGTCCTTCGGACCATCCCGGAATGACAGGCGGAGATAATGGCCGGTTTCTGGGGAAGGAAAAAAGAGGCGCAGAATTCGGCCGTATCGGTCGAATTCCACCAGATCTTGATGCGCGAGGTGATGACGACCGAGCTGCTCCGGATCAAGGCGCTGATCGGGACAGCGGTGCTGCTGGGTGTCATCGGTTTGGGCATCGACTTCTTTGCGCCCGAGGCCGTAAGCCGCGTCTGGCACGGCAATCTCAGGGTATCATTTCTCTTTTACATCACTGTGCCGTTCATCCTGTTCGAATTGTGGGTGCATGGTGCGATTACCCGACATATGCGCAGAGGGCGCGACCTGCCCGTGGTGCGGCGCTACATCGGCGCGCTGATCGAGACCTCGTTGCCCACGGTCGCGCTGGCGCTCCATATCGACAGCATGGGATCGGTCGCTGCGCTCGGATTCGCTGCGCCGTTTCTCTATTTCATCTTTATCATCCTCTCGACGCTGCGACTGGATTTCTGGCTCTCGACCTTCACCGGGTTCGTTGCCGCAGCTCAGTTGTTCTGTCTGGCGATGTTCTTTCATCCCGATGCCGAGCCGAACCTCTACTATCATGCGGCGCGCAGCTTCATCGTGCTGATCTGCGGCATGCTGGCGGGCGCGGTCGGCATGCAGTTGCGGCGGCAGTTCGAGGCCAGCATCGCTGCGGCGACGGCGCGCGACCGCATCACCGACCTGTTCGGGCAGCACGTCTCGCCGCAGGTGGTCGAACGGCTGATGACCGAGGGCGCCTCGACCGACAGCGATACCCGCCGTGTCGCGGTGATGTTCGTCGATTTCCGCAGTTTCACCGCGGGCGCGCGGACGCGCTCGCCGCAGGAAGTGGTCGAGCGGCTCGACCGTGCCTTTGCCATGCTGGTCGATATCCTCGATCGCCACGGCGGCATCGTGAACAAGTTCCTGGGGGACGGTTTCCTCGCGCTCTTCGGCGCGCCGCTCGAAGCCGAGGACGCGGCGCATCAGGCGGTGGCCGCGGCACGCGAGATGCTGCTCGCCAACGAGTGCTTCAACGAGACCACGAGCTGGCCGCTGCGCATCGGCATCGCCATCCATATCGGCGAGGTCGTCGCCGGCAATATCGGCTCGCCCCGACGCAAGGAATATACCGTGATCGGCGATACCGTGAATTTTGCTGCGCGGCTGGAGGCGCTCAACAAGGAGCTCAACTCGCAGTTCCTGATCTCGTCCGAAGTGCGCGAGGCGATCGGCGAGGCGGCTGGCGATGCAGTGCCGCGCGGCGAGGTGCCGATCCGCGGCTACGAGAAGCCGGTTGCGGTGTGGCAACTGGGATAGGAGGATTTCATGCAGCGTCGCTACATCACCGTTGATGTCTTCACCGACCGCGCGTTCGGCGGCAATCCGCTCGCCGTGGTGCTCGATGCCGCCGGGCTGTCGACCGCGCAGATGCAGGCGATCGCGACCGAGTTCAACTATTCCGAGACGACCTTCGTGCTGCCGCCGCAGGACAGCGCGAACGACGCGCAGGTCCGCATCTTCACGGTGCGATCCGAAATCCCGTTCGCCGGCCATCCGAATGTCGGCACCGCCTTCGTGCTGGCAACGCTCGCGCCCAAGCCGCCGGCGCGGCTGAGATTCGAGGAGAAGGCGGGGCTCGTGCCGGTCGAGATCCTGAGCGAGCAGGGCAGGGTCACGGGCGCCGAGCTCACCGCGCCGCAACCGCTGCAGCGGCTGTCGCGCGTTGATGTCGAACAGGCCGCGGCCTGCCTGTCGCTTTCGGCGAGTGACGTGAAGACGGACCGGCATCCACCGCAGATCGTCTCGGTCGGCCTGCCGTTCCTGATGGTCGAGCTTGCTTCGCGCGATGCGCTGAAGCGGGCACGTGCGGATGCTGGGGCCTTCGCGCGGACGTTTCCCTGCGACGGTTCGGATGCTGTCTATTTCTACACGCGCGACGTGCCCGCAAGCGAGCAGCCGCTCGACCTGCAGGCGCGCATGTTCCATCCGGGCTCGAGCGGCCTCTCCGAGGACCCTGCCACCGGCAGCGCGACCGCGGCCGCCGCCGCATTCCTTGCCGATCTCGACGAGAGGCGTGACGGTGAATTGAGATTGCGCATCGGCCAGGGCGTCGACATGGGCCGGCCGAGCCTGTTGCTCACCCGTGTTCGCAAGCAGGGCGGCACGGTGGCGTCCGTGCATGTCGGCGGCGGCTGCGTGAAGATGATGGAGGGGACGTTGGAGTTGGAGGGGGAGGGGTGAGATGCACCCTCTCGTCATTCCGGGGCGCGCGTAGCGCGAGCCCGGAATCCATTTCTCCGCTTGCGCTTGTGGCCCGATGGATTCCGGGTTCAGCCCTGCGGGCTGCCCCGGAATGACGGCGGTGGCTACACCTGCGGCGCTGCCAAATTCTCCACCTTCACGCCGTCGCGGTCCTCGATGATCTCGGCGATCATCTGGCGGTGACAATGCGTGTGGTCGCGCTCATAGCACATGAGGCACACCGGTCCGGCCTTCTTCACCAGCGACGACAATTCGTCGAGCTCTTCTTTTGCCTGCGACGTCTTCAGGTGCTTTCCGTAGATCGTGCGGAGAAGCTGGTGCTGGCCGCTGCGCGCGGCAAGGCGTCCCTCCTTGGGGGTGCCGAGCGCTGCGAGATGGATATAGGCGATGCCGCGCTCGTCGAGCGCCGCCGCAAGCTGCTTCTTGGAGAAGCCTGGCCGGCGGGATGAGGTGACCGCACGGACATCGACCAGAAGCTTCACCCCGGCATGCTCGAGCTCATCGAGCACCGCTTTGGGCGGTGTCTGCTCGTAGCCGATCGTGAAGAGCTTCTTGGCCCTGGCCATCCGGCGTCCAGTCACTTTACGCGCTCGATCAACTCCATCGCGCCGGCCGGCGCCCGCACTTTGCCTTCGTGGATCACATAGGCGAACACATCGCGCGGCGCCTTCTTCGGTTTTGTCTTCTCGACATGCGGCAAGTCGTCCGGATCGCCGCCGCCGGCCCATTCCTCGAACCGCTTGGCCCAGGCGTCGAGCTGCTTCGGTGGATAACAGGTCTTGATCTCGTCATTGCCCTTCTGCAGCCGCGCATAGACGAAGTCGCTCGCGACGTCGGCAATCGCCGGATATTTGCCGTGCTCGGCGAATACGACCGGCGTCTCGAACTCGCGGATCAGCGCGACGAATTCGGGCACGCAGAAACTGTCGTGCCTGACTTCGACCACATGGCGCAGCGCGCGGCCGTCGAGCTTGCGCGGCAACAGCTCGAGGAATTTGCCGAAATCGGCGCCGTCGAATTTCTTGGTCGGCGCGAATTGCCAGAGCACCGGCCCGAGCCGGTCGCCGAGTTCCAGCACGCCGGAATCATAGAACCGCTTGATGGAATCGCCAGCCTCCGCCAGCACGCGGCGGTTGGTCGCAAAGCGCGGGCCCTTCACGGAGAACACGAATCCATCAGGGACTTCGCTGGCCCATTTGCGGAAACTCTCCGGCTTCTGCGAGCCGTAGTAGGTGCCGTTGATCTCTATCGAGGTCAGCTTCGATGCGGCATAGGACAGCTCCTTCGATTGCGCGAGCTTTTCCGGATAGAACACGCCGCGCCACGGCTCGAAGGTCCAGCCGCCGATGCCGATATAGATGCTGCCTGCAGTTTTCTTTGGGGCTTTGGCCACGAGAAGAACTCATCGTGAGGAGGGGACACCCCCGAGAGTAGTCAAATAAATCGTGATTGGCCAGTTGGCCGGCGGCAAGCTTTCCACGCTTATCGATCCAGGCCGTCCGCGCTAGGATAGCCAAAAAGGAGAACAACAATGCGCATGATGATCGCGGCCCTTCTGGTTCTGATATCCTCCGCCGCGATCGCCGATGACGATCTCGACGATGCGCACAAGCTCGCCGTGATCGGCCGCGACGCCTACTGGAATTGCCTCGCCCGCGAATATCCCCGCGACAGCAACAAGACCATGTCGGACCAGGAGTTCGCTTCCCTGATGGCGAGCGCATGTCCCTCGGAGCGGCAGAACTTCCGGGCCTCGCTGATCGGCTTCCTCACCGAGCAATTTCCGAACCAGGACGCGAGTGCGCATCTGGCCACCGCCAACCGCGCCATCGAGCTTGCGCAAAAGGACATCATCACCGCTTTCGTCCGACGCAAGGCGGCGGCGAAATAGCAGGCAATAGGCCACCAGAGCGCCCCGGCCGTCATTGCGAGGAGCGATAGCGACAAAGCAATCCATGCCTCCGCAAGTGGCGCGATGGATTGCTTCGCTTCGCTCGCAATGACGGGGCAGGGAGCGGCGCCCATCGCTATTCCTTGGTTGCCATTGTTCGTGATATCAGCGACCCGTCAGGGTATGATCGGGCCAAGAGGGTGCTTGGCTGAGACCCTCCAGTTGCTGGGACATCGGGTATGACATCGCAATCGGTCGGGGGCCTATTGGGCGCCATCGTCGCCGTCATCGTGTTGGGGGCGGCGGTCGTGTATGGGCCGATCGGGCAGATGGGCAAGCCCCCTAAGCCGCCCGCGGAGCAGCCCCCGGCTGCGGCGCAACCGGCACCCGCCGAGCCGGCCCCGAGGGGGCCGGTGATTCGGGAGGTGCCGAACTAGCGTAAGCGCCCTAGGAGCCCTTGCGGAAACGCATAGCGGTTCCTATCTAGCTTCTAACGGCGCCGTCGCAGCCTGCAAGGGCTCTGGCGCTGGGACGACCACGTAATAGCACGGCAGCGCCGGATGTACGCGCGCCTGTTGTTCGTGGTCGTTGGCATTTTTGGGCGTCCCCAGGCCCGTTTTCCCGCATTCCAGCCGGCGTTTAGGGCTTCCCGCGGCTTGGCGGCGCGGATATACGCTTGGCCGCCATGAATGACGCCATCAAACCGGGCCCCGAAATCCCGTCGCAGGCCGTTGGTTTGCCACTTCTTTCGGTTGTCGTCCCCACCTTCAACGAGCGTGACAATGTCACCGTCCTGTACCGGCGGTTGGAGACGACGCTCGCTGGTATCCCCTGGGAGGTCGTTTTCGTCGACGACAATTCCCCTGATGGAACCTGGGAGGTGGTGCGCGGCCTGGCGCGGCAGGATTCCCGCGTGCGCTGCCTCCGCCGGGTCGGACGGCGCGGGCTCTCGGGCGCCTGCATCGAGGGCATCCTCGCCTCCAGCGCCCCCTACGCCGTGGTGATGGACGCCGACCTGCAGCATGACGAGACGCAATTGCCGAAGATGGTCGAGCTCTTGCGGGACGGGAAGGCCGATCTCGTGGTCGGCAGCCGCTATATCGAGGGCTACCGCGCCGAGGGGTTCAACAAGCAGCGCGCCGGCGCCAGCGCGTTCGCCACCGAGATCGCGCGCCGCTTGCTGCGGGTCGATATCGCCGATCCCATGAGCGGCTTCTTCGCGATCCGCCGCGACCGCTTCGAGGAGCTGGCGCCAGACCTTTCGACCCAAGGCTTCAAGATCCTGCTCGACGTCGTCGCCACCGCCCAGGGCAAGCTGCGCGCGGTGGAGATTCCCTATACGTTCGGCTCGCGGCAGCATGGCGAGAGCAAGCTCGATTCCATGGTCGCGCTGGATTTCCTCGGCCTCGTGCTCGCGAAGCTGACGCATGACGTCATCTCGCTCCGCTTCGTGCTGTTCGGCCTGGTCGGCTCGCTCGGCCTGCTCGTGCATCTTGCCGCGTTATACGTGGCGCTGGAAGTATTCGGCGCGCCGTTTCCTGAAGCGCAGGCAACCGGCGCGATCGTCGCGATGACCAGCAACTTCGTCCTCAACAATTTCCTGACCTATCGCGACCAGCGGCTGAAGGGCTTTGCGATCCTGCGCGGCCTGTTGCTGTTCTACCTCGTCTGCAGCGTCGGCCTGCTCGCCAATGTCGGCGTCGCCTTCTCGGTCTATGACCAGGAACCGATCTGGTGGCTTGCGGGCGCGGCCGGCGCGCTGATGGGCGTGGTCTGGAACTACGCGATGTCCGGACTGTTCGTCTGGCGCAAGCGATGATTGGGACATGAATCCGAACGAGACGAGTCTCGTCCGCACGACCGTCGTAACCGTCGTCGGGCTCGTCCTGTTGCGGCTGCTCGCCGCCGCTCTTACGCCGATCACCTTCGACGAAGCCTATTACTGGATGTGGTCGAAGAGTCTCGCCGGCGGCTACTACGACCATCCGCCGATGGTTGCGCTGGTGATCCGTGCCGGCACGCTGATTGCCGGAGATACCGAACTCGGCGTGCGGCTGGTCTCGATCCTGCTGGCGCTGCCGATGAGCTGGGCGGTCTATCGCTCGGCCGAGATCCTGTTCGGCGGCAAGCGTATGGCGGCTAGCGCGGCGATCCTGCTCAACGCCACCTTGCTGGCCGCGGTCGGGACCATGATCGTGACGCCGGATGCGCCGCTTCTGGTTTCCGCAAGCCTCCTGCTGTTCGCGCTCGCCAAGGTGCTGGAGACGGGGCAGGGCGCATGGTGGCTTGCGGTCGGCGCCGCTGCCGGCGCTGCACTGCTGTCAAAATACACCGCGCTGTTCTTCGGCCCGGCGATCCTGATCTGGCTCGCTGTGGTGCCGAAGCTGCGGCGCTGGTTCTTGTCGCCCTGGCTCTACCTCGGCGGCCTTCTCGCGCTGTTGATGTTCGCGCCGGTCATCCTCTGGAACGCCGATCACCACTGGGTCTCCTTCATCAAGCAGATGGGGCGGGCGCGCATCGAGGATTTCAGGCTGGCCTTCATCGGTGAACTGATCCCGACCCAGATCGCGTTTGCGACGCCGCTCGTCTTCATCCTCGGTGCGATGGGGCTGCACGCGCTCGCGTTCCGCCGCACGGGCGCCTTCGCCTCGCGCCTGCTCGTCAATCTGATGTTCTGGATCATCGTGGTCTATTTCATCTGGCACTCGCTGCATGCGCGCGTCGAAGCCAACTGGTTCGCACCGGTCTATCCGCCCTTCATGGTCGCGGCCGCGGTAGCGGGGACGATGGTGCCGTGGGAGGGACGCTGGCAGCGGTTTGCCGATTTCTGCCGCCGCTGGGCGGCGCCGACCGGGATCGTGATGTTCGTGCTGCTGATCGTGCAGGCCAATACCGGCGTGCTCTCGCTCTATCGCCGCGATGCCACCGTGCGCAGTGTCGGCGTCGGCTGGCACGAGACGGCGGCGGAAATCGAAGCGGCGCGCGCACGTATCGGCGCGACCTGCGTGCTGGCGCCGGATTACGGCACCACGGGCTGGCTCGTCTTCTATCTGCCGAAGGGCACGTGCGTCGCGCAGCAGACCCAGCGATACCGTTGGGTCAACGCATCAGAGCCGAGCGCGGCGGAGCTTGCCGGAAAGCTGCTCTATGTCCATGAAATCAGGCCCGAGGATCCGCCGTTCCTGAAGGAGATGTTCTCCCATGTGGAGAGGATCGCCGAGGTGCAGCGCAAGCGCGGCCCGCTCGTGATCGAGAGCTACGCGCTGTATGTCCTGGAGGAACCGAAGGGCGACGTCTTCGATCGCTCGCCGCCGCCGGAACTGCAGTAGGGCTGGCCCCGTCATTGCCGGGCTTAACCCGGCAATCCATCATTTCAAGAGTTCTTTGAAGATCGATGGATACGCGGGTCAAGCCCGCGTATGACGATCGGCGCGGGCGATGCGAGTACGCAGAAATTTCCGGCCAGCATGTCGTCTTCGTGCCTCCGGAAACGTCTTCTACAGACATCGCCAACCAGCGAGGTTCCGTCATGACCAGTTCCATCCTGAAACCCGCCGCCGAACTCGCCGCCACCAACACCACGCGCCAGCCGAATGAGAGCGCGGAATATCGCCAGGCGCGGCAGGCGCTGCTCGTCGAGGAGATCGAGCTGCGCCGCCAGATCGAGCGTGTCGCCGCGCTGCGCCGGGCCTTGCCGCCGGGCGGCGAGGTGACGAAGGCTTACGAGTTCGTCGGCGAGCGCGGCAAGGTCGGCTTTCCGGAGTTGTTTGGCGACAAGCAGACGCTCGTCATCTACAGCTACATGTTCGGGCCGCAGCGTGAGAAGCCGTGCCCGATGTGCACCTCATTCATGGGGACCTGGGAGGCCAAGCTGCCCGATGTCGAGCAGCGCATCGCCTTCGTGTTCGTGGCGCGCTCGCCGATCGAGCGTCTGGTCGCGGCGAAGCAGGCGCGCGGCTGGACGCGGCACAAGATCTTCTCGGATATGTCCGGCGACTACACGCGCGATTACGTCAGCGCTGATGATGCCGATATGCCCGCCTACAACGTTTTCACGCGGCGCGACGGCACCATCCGTCATTTCTGGTCGGGCGAGATGGGATCGAAGATGTCCGACCCGGGCCAGGACCCGCGCGGCGCGCCCGACATCGATCCGCTCTGGACCATCCTCGACACCACGCCAGAAGGCCGCGGCACGGACTGGTATCCGAAGCTGAGTTACTGAGCGCGCGACTTAGAAGCGAGCGACTTTGGGCAGCGACTTGGGCCGTCGAATCCCGCTTTGGGACATAGATAAATCCTGCCTTATTTCCGCAAGATTCCGGGGTAATTCACAAGGAAATTCCCCGCCGTTCCTCACGCCTCAGATCTGCCCGCGTTTAATCCGCATTTAACTAAAAGTCGCCTTAATGACGCTTCGCGCCTCTGCGAGATGCTCCGGCGATTGTCCCGCACTCTCACACGAGGAAGAAGTGGAACTGTTCTGGACGCAAGGCGAATGAGTACGAGTACCGGTGCGTTTGGCTTTGCGGCGCCCTCCCGCAAAAAATCTTCCCGGAAAGTCCTCCCTCACCATTTCATCGGCAGCGCCGCGGTCGCGGCGCTCGTGGTCGGCTGCGCCTGGACCGTCTACACCAATATCTTCGCGGCGAACGTCTATCCCTCGATGGGCAGCGCCGCCTATGAGGCGCCCGCAGTGAACCGGGAGGCTGCGGTCGCCGCGCGTCCGACGCCATCCTTCAACGACGTGTTCGCGTCGTTGCCGCCACCGCCGCCGACCTTGTCGAAGCCTGAGCCAAGCTCGGCTTCGATTATGTTTAACGAAAGGTTTGCGGCCGCCGCTCCGGAGGGCGTGGAGTCACGGGCGGCCGAGGCCGCGCCGCCCGCGGAAGCGCCGAAGGTTGCGGAAGCGTCGAAGCCGGCCGCCGCAGCCAAACTCGCCGAAGCCAAGTCAGGTGCTGCGCCGAAGGGGGTTGAAGCGGCGAAGAAGGAAGCGGCGACCTCATTGCAGGTCGCGCTCAACACGCCGGCCGCGCCGGTTGACACCAAGCCCGCGGCAAAATCGTCCGGCGTCCGCGACATGGCGGCACGCGCCAAGGCGGCGGTGATGTCGATCGCCTCAGGCGAGAAACAGTCGATCGTCGAAAAGCTCTGGGGTAAGCGCGAGTCTTCAGGCTCGCTGCTGTCG
Source organism: Bradyrhizobium sp. Leo78 (assembly GCF_059512425.1). Classification (NCBI taxonomy): domain Bacteria; kingdom Pseudomonadati; phylum Pseudomonadota; class Alphaproteobacteria; order Hyphomicrobiales; family Nitrobacteraceae; genus Bradyrhizobium; species Bradyrhizobium sp. Leo78. Next base: position 85,345 of record NZ_JCAMOT010000012.1, on the reverse strand, counting down.
TTCGCATCTGCCGACGCCAACGTCACCGCCAGCATTCCCTCGACGCTGAGCCAGAACCCGATGAACGGCGGCTCGCCGCCCTATGACCGCCAGACCGCGGTCTACGACATCTCCGCCGCGACGGTGTATCTGCCCGACGGCACCAGGCTCGAGGCGCATTCCGGCCTCGGCTCCAAGATCGACGACGTCCGCTATGCGCATGTCCGCATGCAGGGCGTGACGCCGCCGCACATCTACGAGCTCAAGCCGCGCGAAGCGCTGTTTCACGGCGTGCCCGCGCTGCGCCTGACGCCGATCGGCGGCGAGGACAAGATCTATGGCCGCTCCGGCCTGCTCGCGCACACCTACATGCTCGGGCCCAACGGCGATTCCAACGGCTGCGTCTCGTTCAAGAACTACTATGCGTTCCTGGATGCGTACCGGAACAAGGGCATCCGCCGGCTCGCGGTGCTGGCGAAGGTGCAGTGACGCGGACGCGCTTGCGGCGAATTTGAGCTCAGGCCCGGTTTTGTGTTGTGACCTTGATCTCCCTCGCATGCCCGCAATAGCATCAGGTGTCATTCCGGGGCGCGCGAAGCGCGAGCCCGGAATCCATTTTGCCGCGGAACCATGGCCTATTTCGTCTATCTGCTCGCAAGCAAGAAATACGGTACGCTGTACCTCGGCGTGACGAATGATATCGTTCGCCGCATCCATGAGCACAAGACCAAGGTGGCCGCTGGGTTCACCAAGCGATATGCGGTCAACAGGCTGGTCTGGTTCGAAATCTACGATGACCCGATTACAGCCATCACGCGCGAGAAAGAACTGAAGAAGTGGCGAAGGGACTGGAAGATTCGGCTCATCGAGGAGAAGAATCCCGAATGGATCGATCTTTATGCCGAAATCGCGACCTGAGTTCTCGGATGAATGGATTCCGGGCTCGCGCTACGCGCGCCCCGGAATGACGAGAGGAGAGTCGATCCCTCGTCATTCCGGGGCGATGCGAAGCATCGAGCCCGGAATCCATTCATCCGAGAAGACAGGTCACAATTTCCAGGCAAAATCGATCCACTTCTAGACGCTCGCGTTTCGGCGGGGAACACAAAAGGCCGCGCTCAGGGCCGTGTTGAAGCTTGACAGTTCGAGAGGGCATTCTAGGCTATTTTCTATCCACGGGTGCGCTTCGACATTCTCCGCCAAGAGGGAGAGCTATGTACGCGCCGAGACGACAAATCGACAATCACAAGAGGGAGGACAAAACCGCTGCGCGAAGCAGGCGGGATGCAATTTTGATGACATGAAAACCAAAAATCAAAGGGGAGGAATCCAATGGCAATCGGTATCAAGTACCTTACGTGCGGTGCGGCATTCGTGCTGGCCGCTGTGGCTGTTGCGTCACCCGCATTGGCGATCGATCCGGCGCGCCTGCAGGCGGCTGAGCAGACGCCGAACGATTGGCTGACCTACCATGGCGGCTACAAGTCGTATCACTACAGCGCGCTCGATCAGATCAACGCTGATAACGTCAAGAATCTTCAGGTCGCATGGATCCATATGCCGGGTCGCTCGACGCGCGGCCTGCAGTCGATGCCGCTCGCTGCTGACGGCGTGCTGTACTATTCGGGCTCCTACAGCCGCGTCTACGCGCTCGATGGCGCGACCGGCAAGCTGATCTGGTCGTATTTCCCCGAACTCGACGAACAACTGGTGGCGATGCAAACGCACTCGCCGTACAACCGTGGCGTCGCGCTCGGCGATGGCAAGGTGTTGGTCGGCACCGTCGACGGCCGTCTCATCGCGCTTGATATGAAAACCGGTAAGCCAGCGTGGGACACCAAGCTGGTCGATTCCAAGAAGCTCACCGTCGGCTTCACCGGCGCGCCGCTAGTGGTGAAGGACACCGTCATCATCGGCAGCCAGGGCGGCGAGTGGACCTCGCGTGGCCCGCTATTCGGCGTCGATATCAAGACCGGCCAGAAGAAATGGGAGTTCTTCACGGTCGCCGGCACCGAGGACGCCAAGGCGACCTGGGGCAATGAGTCCTGGCGCACCGGCGGAGGTGGCGCCTGGATGCCGGGCGGCTACGATCAGGAGAGCAACACGATCTGGTGGGGCACGGCGAACCCCGCACCGCTGTACGACTGGTCCGGCGCGGATTGGCAGAAGAGCGGGCCGCGGCCCGGCACCAACCTCTACACCACCTCGGTCATCGCACTCGATCCCGATACCGGAAAGCTGAAGTTCTATCACCAGGAGCTGCCGCACGACGCCTGGGACTTCGATTCGGCGGTCGGTGAATTCCTGATGATCGACCGCGACGGCCGCAAGCTCGTCGTGCATCCGAACAAGGGCGGCTTCGTCTTTGTCTACGATCGCACCAATGGGAAAGTGCAGAACGTGTGGCGGCTCGCGAAGAACATCAACTTCGTGAAGGATATCGACCCAAAGACCGGCGAACTGATTGGTCGGCGCGATCTGTCGCTTGGCCAGACGAACTCGCCGCTCTGCCCGGCGATCGCCGGTGGCATTAGCTGGAACGCGGGCTCCTACAACCCGAAGACCGGCCTCTGGTACAAGCTCGGACAGGAATGGTGCATGGACGTGGACGTGGTGAAGACCACGCCGATCACCGAGCCGATGGCGCAGCTCAACATCGGCGCCAACTTCAAGCTGGTCCCGCCGCCGGACGGACCGGCGCGCGGACATCTCAGTGCCCGCGACCCCGTGACCGGCGACAAGAAGTGGGAGGTCACCTTCAGCGAGCCGCCGCTCGCCAGCGTGCTCGCGACCGGCGGCAATCTGGTATTCGTGCCGGACTCGCGCGGCGTGCTGCACGCCTACAATGCCGAGACCGGGTCGGAATTGTGGTCGCACTATAACGGCGTCGGCCATAATGGCGGCATCATCAGCTACACCGCTGGCGGCAAGCAGTACATCGCGGTGCCGGCCGGATGGGGCGGCATGGTGGCCGATGAATTTCCGGCACTGTTCGGCGAGCCCTACAAGAGCATGCCGAAGGATGCCGGTGCGCTCGTCGTCTTTTCGCTGAAGTAACAACAATAAGAACGGGGAGGCGGTGGGGCGCCGTGGCGTCCCACTGCTGCAATCCTGATGCGAATGTCGAAATCAATCTTTCTCGCCACTGGCATTGCGCTGTTGTGGCAGTCCTCGTGGCCGTTGGGCGTCTGCGCGCAGCAAAGCCAGGCGCCTAACCAGGATCGGTCGGCCAAGGAGAGCGACATCGAGGGCGGCACCATGTTCGCGACCTCTTGCGGCTTCTGTCACCAGAACGGCGGCCGCGTCGCCGGCAAGGGACCGAAGCTCGCCGGCACGAAACGTGACGACGATTTCCTCGCGGAGCGGATCAGGAAGGGCAAGCCGGGCGCGATGCCGGCCTTCGGCGGCGCCTTTTCGGAGAGCCAGATCATGGCGATCGTGGCCTATATCCGGGCGCTCGAGGAGTGATGCCGGCAATGCGATTGGTCGTTCTCGCGAGCCTGCTGGCCTTGTGCGGCGCCGCCGACGCCGCGGCGCGCCCGCTTGACGCGATCCGGCAGCGCGGTGCGCTCACGCTCTGTGCGCATCCCAACGCGCTGCCGTTTGCCAGCAGGCAGGGCGACGTTCCGGGATTCCAGGTCGAAATCGCCAGGGAGCTGGCGAAGCGGCTCGAGGTTTCGCTGGAGCAGCACTGGGTTATCAACAGCTTTCAGTATCGCCGCGCCGATTGCGACGTCATCCTCGATGCGATCGCCGACCGCGCGGTGCTGGCAGAGGTGGGCTTACGCATGTCGCGGCCCTATCACCGCAGCGGCGTCGTGCTGGCGGTGGGACCGAACTCTACCGCGGCGTCACTGGCGGAGTTGGGATCGGAGCAGCGGGTCGGCGTGCAGGTCGGCTCGATCGTGTCCATGATGCTCGGCAAGCGAGGGGTCAAGGCGTCGCCGTTTGCGTTCGAGGATGACATCATGGAAGCTCTCGCCAAAGGCGAGATCGATGCCGCGGCGGTCACGCCCGCCACCATCGGCTGGTTCAACCACACCCATCCCGACGCACGCGTCCGCCGCATCCCTGCCTTCGAGGACGAGCCGGACCTGAACTGGAATGTCGCCGTCGGGATACTCAGTCCGGACGAGAAGCTGCGACAAGGCATCGACGCTGCGCTGGAGGCCTTGCTGGCCGACGGCACACTCGCCCGGATCTACGCCCGCTACGACGTCGAGCTGCAGCCGCCGAAATGAGTCCGGCCACTGCCTGCGCAAGCGGCGAAATGGATTCCGGGCTCGGCGCTGCGCGCCGCCCCGGAATGACGGCGGAGGATGTTTTCGTCTCTCGTCATTCCCGGGCGCGCGAAGCGCGAGCCCGGAATCCATTCATCCGCAAATTCAGGCGGTGATTTCCGGATAAAGATCGCTCCAGTCGGGATTCTTCTCCTCGATGAGCCGAATCTTCCAGTCCGTTCGCCACTTCTTCAGTTCTTTCTCCCGCGCGATGGCTGTCGTCGGGTCATCGTAGATTTCGAACCAGACCAGTCTGTCCACCGTGTATCGCTTGATGAAACCGGCTACCGCCTTGGTCTTGTGCTCATAGATGCGGCGAATGATGTCGTTGGTCACGCCGAGATACAGCGTGCCGTATTTCTTGCTGGCGAGCAGGTAGACGTAATAGGCCATGAGCGAGCCGTGAAATGGATTTTGGGCTCGCGCTTCGCGCGCCCCGGAATGACGGCTGAGCGTATTGCCGGCCCGTGCGCAAAATCAAGACGACTGAAACAAAAACCCCGGCATTGCTGCCGGGGTTTTGCGTTTCGTGGATCGCTCTGAAGCGAGGACTGCTTAGAAGTCCATGCCGCCCATGCCGCCGCCCGGAGGCATTGCGGGGCCGGCGCCGCCCTTCTTGGGCAGCTCGGCGACCATCGCCTCGGTGGTGATCAAGAGTGCCGCCACGGAGGCTGCGTTCTGGATCGCGGCGCGCACGACCTTGGTCGGGTCGATGATGCCCTTCTTGACCAGATCGGCATATTCGCCGGTCTGCGAGTCGAAGCCGTAAGCGTAGGTCTTGTTCTCGAGGATCTTGCCGACGATGACCGAGCCGTCTTCACCAGCGTTGATCGCGATCTGGCGGGCCGGCGCCGACAGCGCCTTGCGCACGATCTCGACGCCGGTCTTCTGGTCGTCGTTCTTGGTGCGGATGCCCTTGAGCTGCTCGGAAGCACGGAGCAGGGCGACGCCGCCGCCCGGAACGATGCCTTCTTCCACAGCCGCGCGGGTCGCGTGCATCGCGTCATCAACGCGATCCTTGCGCTCCTTCACCTCGATCTCGGTCGCGCCGCCGACGCGGATCACCGCGACGCCGCCCGCGAGCTTGGCCAGACGCTCCTGCAGCTTCTCACGGTCGTAGTCCGAGGTGGTCTCCTCGATCTGCGCCTTGATCTGCGCCACGCGCGCCTCGATGTCGGCCTTCTTGCCGGCGCCGTTGACGATCGTGGTGTTCTCCTTGTCGATCATCACCTTCTTGGCGCGACCGAGCATCTGCAGCGTGACGTTCTCCAGCTTGATGCCGAGGTCTTCCGAGATCGCCTGGCCGCCGGTCAGGATCGCGATATCCTGCAGCATGGCCTTGCGGCGATCGCCGAAGCCCGGAGCCTTGACGGCTGCGACCTTCAGGCCGCCACGGAGGCGGTTGACGACCAGGGTGGCGAGGGCTTCGCCTTCGACGTCTTCAGCGACGATGACCAGCGGCTTGCCGGTCTGCACCACGGCCTCGAGCAGCGGCAGCAGCTCGTTCAGCGAGGAGAGCTTCTTCTCGTTGATGAGGATGTAGGCGTCGTCCATCTCAACGCGCATCTTGTCGGCGTTGGTGACGAAGTAGGGCGAGATGTAGCCACGGTCGAACTGCATGCCCTCGACGACGTCGAGCTCGGTCTCCAGCGACTTGGCTTCCTCGACCGTGATCACGCCCTCATTGCCGACCTTCTTCATGGCGTCGGAGAGGAACTTGCCGATCTCGGCGTCGCCGTTGGCGGAGATGGTGCCGACCTGGGCGATCTCGTCGTTGGAGGTGACCTTCTTGGAGTTCTTCTGCAGGTCCGCAACCACAGCCTCGACCGCGAGGTCGATGCCGCGCTTCAGGTCCATCGGGTTCATGCCGGCGGCGACTGACTTGGCGCCTTCCTTCACGATCGCCTGGGCCAGCACGGTGGCGGTGGTGGTGCCGTCGCCGGCCGCGTCAGCGGACTTGGAGGCGACTTCGCGCACCATCTGGGCGCCCATGTTCTCGAACTTGTCGTCGAGCTCGATCTCCTTGGCGACGGTGACGCCGTCCTTGGTGATGCGGGGAGCGCCGAACGACTTGTCGAGCACGACGTTGCGGCCCTTCGGACCGAGGGTGACCTTCACCGCATTGGCGAGGATGTCGACGCCGCGCAGCATCTTGTCGCGCGCCTCGACGGAGAATTTGACTTCTTTAGCTGCCATGTGAGTTTTTCCTTGAGGGATTTATCCTGGGAGGGAGGGCCTTAGGCCGCCTTCTTCTTGGAAGCGGGGACGTCGAGGACGCCCATGATGTCGCTTTCCTTCATGATCAACAGCTCCTGGCCGTCGATCTTGACTTCGGTGCCGGACCACTTGCCGAACAGGACGCGATCGCCAACCTTGAGGTCGATCGGGATCAGCTTGCCGGACTCGTCGCGGCCACCCGGGCCGACGGCGACGACTTCGCCCTGGGAGGGCTTTTCCTTGGCAGTGTCTGGAATGATGATGCCGCCAGCGGTCTTCTCTTCGGCGTCGATGCGCTTGACCACGACGCGGTCGTGAAGCGGACGGAAACTCATGCAGTCCTCCTAAGCTATTCTGGATGCTGTAGAATTCTGGAGCGTTAGCAGTCTGTCTTGGCGAGTGCCAAGCCAGCCGCGATGGAGATAGGCCAGACTTTGTGTGGGAGCAAGGGTTTGTAGCAGAAAAATTGGCACTCGAAATCGCCGCCTGCCAGTATCGTTTATCATCATTAACCTGGCCGGCGGGCGAGCGGGAGGTCTGCATTAGCAGATGCGCTAAGTTGCTGCTAATGCACGATTTTTCAACAGCCACCTAAACATTTGGGCTTGTGATGAGTTGGCCCTATGCGTCACAATTCCCTCATGTGAGCGCATCTCCGCGGGGGTGGCTCGGCTAGCAGGCCATCCCGTGAATGCGCTCCTTCGAAAAAATGGAGGTTGGCATATGGTCTCGCGGGTTGGTGGGGTTGCTTCCGACGATTTCCGGAAGCAGATGCTGGGTTATGGGCTGACGACGGCACAGATCCTCTACCGAATGCCGGACCATCCTTCACTGCTGCAGACCTACGTCTGGCAGAATTACGACCTCTTCCCGAAATTCCCTGCGCTGCAGGATTTCCTCGCCTTCTGGCAGGAGCAGCTCGAGGGGCCGCTGCACTCGGTGACCGTTGCGCATTCCAAGCTGATCAAGCCGGCGGAGCTGCGCGCCGTCGACGGCGTCTTCCGCTTGCACTGAGACGCGAAGACCGATTGCTGCCGGGCGGAACGGTGGTAACGTTCCCTGGACGCGTCCGCGTCGCGGACGCCTGCAACAGGGAGGCAGGCCATGGCTAAGAAGGTGACATCAAGACCCGCGGCCAAGACGGCGGTCCGGAAGAAATGGACGGGCCACAAGACCGCCGCCAAATCCACCGCCCGCAAGGCGATCAAGTCCAAGGGCCGCGTATCCAAGGCGGCACATAAGGCGCAGCCGAAGCAACGCATTGCGGTGAGCCATCATCGCGAAGAAGACTTCAAGGCCGACGGGCTGCGCGCTTATGCGCAATATCGCGATCTCGGCTTTGCCGACGCCACGCACGGGCTTGCGCAGGCGCATGTGATCCGGCTGGTCGGGCCGTGCAATCCGGAAGAGGTGTCAAAGCTGCATTATCACGACGTCCAGTTCCAGATGGTCTATGTGCTCAAGGGCTGGGTGAAAACCTACATGGAAGGGCAGGGCGAGACGTTGATGCAGCAAGGCAGCGCCTGGACCCAGCCGCCGAAGATCAGGCACATGATCCTCGATTATTCTGACGACGTCGAACTGCTCGAGATCATCCTGCCGGCTGAGTTCAAGACGGTGGAGTTGACGACGTAATACTCGCTGTCATTCCGGGGCGCGCGTAGCGCGAACCCGGAATCCATTCCTCCGCTTGTGCCCGCGGCCCGATGGATTCCGGGTTCGATGCTTCGCATCGCCCCGGAATGACGGAGCGGCTACGTCAACAGCCCCACGATCGCGCCCATCAGGCAGGTTGTCAGCGTGCCCGATACGATCGACTTCAGCCCGAGCGAATTGATCTCCTCGCGCCGCGTCGGCGCCATCGTGTTGAGGCCGCCGATCATGATGCCGAGGCTGGCGAAATTGGCGAAGCCGCACATCGCATAGAGCATGATCAGGCGCGAGCGCGCATCCAGCGCGTCGGTGGGAAGCTTCGACAGATCGACATACGCGATCAATTCGTTCAGCACGGTCTTGGTCCCCATCAGGCTGCCCGCAGTGATGGCTTGCGACCACGGCAGGCCCATCAGCCAGCACACCGGGGCCATGATATAGCCGAGCAGACGCTGCAGAGAAATCTTGGCGCCGCCGATGTCCGGCAGGATCCCGAGCATCGCGTTGACGAGATAGACCAGCGCCACCAGCACGAGCAGCATCGCGACGATGTTGAGCAACAGTTCAAGCCCGGCCGCGGTGCCCTTGACGATGGCATCCATCGTCGAGGACGCGTGCATCTCGGGATCGCTGCGATCGTCGAGCGCGCCGCCGGTGCGCCCGCCTGATGTCTCCGGCACCATGATCAGGCTCACCAGGATCGCCGTCGGCGCCCCTAGCACCGAGGCAATGACGAAATGCGCCGCCGCATCGGGGATCAGCGGCGCCAGCAGGGTGGCGTAGAGCACCAGCACGGTGCCGGCGATCCCGGCCATGCCGCCCGTCATCACCAGGAACAGTTCGGCGCGGGTGAGCTGCGCCAGATAGGGCCGGATGAACAGCGGCGCTTCCACCATGCCGAGGAAGATGTTGGCGGCGGTGGAGAGCCCGACCGCGCCGCCGACGCCGAGCGTCCGTTCGAGCAGCCAGGCCATGCCGCGCACGATCGGCGGCAGCACGCGCCAGTAGAACAGCAGCGTGGTCAGCGCGCTCATGACCAGCACGATCGGCAGCGCCTGGAAGGCGAGGATGAAATCAGCGCCCGGCGCCTTGAGGTCGAACGGCAGCGGCGCGCCGCCGACATAGCCGAACACGAAGGAGGTGCCGGCACGCGAGGCGGCGGCGATGACGCCGACGGCCTCGTTGATGGCGCCGAAAGCCGATGCCACCAGCGGCACCTTGATCAGCGCCAGCGCAGTGACCAGCGTCACGATGAGGCCGACGATCGCCTGCCGGATCGACACCGCGCTGCGCTTCTCGCTGAAAGCCCAGGCGATCAGAAGCAGCGCCACCACGCCGAACGCCGATTGCAGTTGTAACATTCACAGATCTCCCGAACGATTATGGCAGCACGATCTGCAAGTGCAATGCCGCTCCGTTCAGGTGCGGTGAACTTCGTCTTGTGGATGTGGTTTCTGTGGACGCTGCTTCCGCCACCTCATTGCGAGGAGCAAAGCGACGAAGCAATCCACTGTATCCGCAGGCGGAGAGATGGATTGCTTCGCGGAGCCTGTCATCGGGCGCGCATTCGCGCGACCCGTTGGCTCGCAACGACGGTGAGTGGGGTGTCTAACCCCGTCCCACAAACGGCATCTTGCTGGCCATCACCGTCATGAACAGCACGTTGGCGTCGAGCGGCAGGTTCGCCATATAGGCCACCGCATCGCCGACGGCCTTCGCGTCCATCCGCGGCTCCGGCATCTTGCGGCCGTCGGGCTGCAGCACGCCGTCGACCATCCGGTCGGTCATTGGTGTCGCGGCATTGCCGATGTCGATCTGGCCGACCGCGATGTCGTACATGCGGCCGTCGAGGTTGGACGCCTTGGTCAGGCCGGTGATCGCATGCTTGGTCGCGGTGTAGGCGGCGGAGAACGGCCGCGGCGCGTGCGCCGAGATCGAGCCGTTGTTGATGATGCGCCCGCCGCGCGGGGTTTGGTCCTTCATGATGCGGAAGGCGTGCTGGGTGCACAGGAACGGGCCGGTGAGGTTGGTGTTCACCACCGCCTGCCACTGCGCCAGCGGCAAATCCTCGAAATTCACCGGCGGCGCGCCCATGCCGGCATTGTTGAAGAGCAGGTCGAGCCGGCCATAGCTGTCTGTCACCTTGGCGAACAGGGCCGCGATCGAGTCGGGATCGGTCATGTCGGCCTGCACACACAGGCTCTTACTGGCATCGCCGCCGAGTTTCTGCGTCTCCTGCAGCATGTCCAGCCGCCGGCCGACGAGCACCACGGTGAAGCCGGCATTGATCAGCGCCAGCGATGCGGCGCGTCCGACGCCGGTGCCGGCGCCTGTGACCACGGCTATTCTCTTTCCTGCTTCGGCCATCGTTTCCTTCCTTATTGTTTCTTGGATTCGGTTTCGGTCTTGTACGGCGGTCTCGGGATGTTCTGATGCGCCGCGCGGAGCGCCGCCGACCAGCGCGAGCGGAGATCGTGGAAATAGGGTTCGCCGGCCTCGATCCGATGATTGAGGTCGGCCTCGCAGGCATCGTTGCGCACCACAAGCACGTCGATCGGCAGGCCGACGCCGAGGTTGGAGCGCATCGTCGAATCCATCGAGATCAATCCGGTCTTCAGCGCCTCATAGAGCTCGACGTCGTAATGCATGGCGCGGTCGAGCACCGGCTTGCCGTATTTGTGCTCGCCGATCTGCAAATACGGCGTATCGGTGGTGCATTCGATGAAGTTGCCAGCGGTGTAGATCATGAACAGCCGCATCCGCGAGCCCTTGATCTGGCCGCCGAACAGGAACGAGACGTCGAAAGAGACGTCTTCCGACCTCAGCGCGTCGCCTTCGGTTGCGTGCACTGCGCGGATGGCGCGGCCGATGCGCTGCGCGGCCTGGAACATGGTCGGCGCGTTCAGGAGCGTCTCGACCTCGCCGGTTTCAGGATCTTCCATACCCTCCGTCAGCGTCGACAGCACCGACTGGCTGATGGCGAGATTGCCGGCGCTCGCGACCGCCATGATCCGCTCGCCGGGCTGGGCGAAGATGTGCAATTTGCGAAAGGTCGAGACATTGTCGAGACCGGCATTGGTGCGGGTGTCGGCGATCATGACGAGGCCGTCGCGCACCAGGATTCCGCAGCAATAGGTCATTTCCGTCCCCGAAGTCCGAACGTCTCGGTGGCAGACTAGTAGCCAATTTCGGGATGTGATCCAACCCCAATTCCCCAGGGAACGGCGTTGCCTCCGCGATGGAGGCTGCGCTCCTCTCCCGCTTGCGGGAGAGGGCCGGGGTGAGGGTGTCTCCACGATGGGACTTTCCGTGGGGAGAGAACCCTCACCCGCCGCGCTTCGCGCGTCGACCTCTCCCGCAAGCGGGAGAGGTGAAGCAAACGGCCGCTAGCCTTCCAGAAAATCGAGCAGCGCCGCGTTGAACAGCACAGGGTCCTGCAGGAACGCGAAGTGGCTGACATTGGGGAGGATGAGCAGGCCGGCGCCCGGAATGGTCGCGGCCATGTATTCGGTGTGCTCGCGCTTGATGCCCTCGTCATACTGGCCGTCCGCGATCAGCACGGGGGCGCGGATCGCGCGTAACTGATCGTCGGTCCAGTTCGGCTGGGTCTCCCACATCTTCTCGATCTGGTGCAGGAACTGGTCGAATTCCCCAGGTGTCGGCGAGAGGCGCTCATACTCGGTCTTTGCGCGTGCGATGAACTGCGCGAAGGTCGGGTCCTTGTCGACGTCAGGCTTCAAGCCTGACGTCTGGGTGTTGGCGCCGAACGCAAACACCCGACTGACCCGATCGGGATGGCGCATCGCCATGTCCAATCCGATGATGGCGCCGTCGCTCCAGCCGATGATCGCGGCGCGCGGAATCTGCAGATGATCGAGCAGCGCGACGACATCATCGGTCATCAGGTCATATCCGAACGGCTGCGCGTTGCGCGTGCTGCGGCCATGGCCGCGGCTGTCGACCAGGATGACGCGATGCCGGCGCGCGACCTCCGGCACCTGCAGGCCGAAATAATCGGAGTTGGAAAGCCCGCCATGGAGAAAGAGCACCGGGCTTCCTTCGCCGAGTTCGACGTAATAGAGGCTGATGCCGTTCACCTGCGCTCGCGCGCTGCGCCCCGCAACCGGCGGCGGAGTCGCAGGCAGGCTTTTCCACCGCTCGGCAGCGGCGGCGCGGTTGAGTGCCGCCAGGCTGGCGAGAGCAGCGATGACAAAGTGACGTCGATTCAGATTCATGATCGATGCGCGCTCCTGATGCCCTGCAGCCAGATGGTGATGACAGATATGTGTTTGGCGTAGCCTATCACCATCATGTCTGTCCGGCATCCTGCGCCGAGCGTGCCAGGAGCAGTTTGCCGATCGCGACATACTGTCGTTGCTGCACAGCGGCGTGCTGGGCGGCGACGTGCATGTCGCGCAAGCGCCGCTGCAGCGGCGAGGTCTCATAGACCGCGCTGCTTCCGGCAAGTGCGAAACACGCGTCGACGATCCGGACGCAGGTGGCGGCGATCCAGGTCGCGGCCTGCGTGCTCTCGACGACGAGGCTTTCGTCGTTCAGCGTTCCAGCCAAGGCGTGGTGCCAAAGGCTTGCGATCTGCGTCTCGCAAACGGCCCGCGCTGCATTGACGTCAGCGGAAATGCGGCCAAGTTCGAGCTGGAATATCTCGGAGTCGCGCATCGGCGTGGTTGCCCGGAACTGCTGCCGTCCCGTATGGGCCAGCGCCACCAATTCGTCGACGGCGCCTTCGGCAATGCCGACGGAGTTCGCACCGTGAAACATCGGCACCAATTGCGGCACCGCCGGATAGAGCGGGCCCGGTACGCAGGGCGTGCCGTTTGCGACATCGAAGAAGTTGGCCTCGGGAACCAGTGCATCGCGCAGTACAATGTGATGGCTGCCGGTTCCGCTGAGACCGGCCGCATGCCAGGTATCTTCGATTTCCCAGTTTTGCGCCGGCAATGCAAAGCCGCGAACCACCGGCTGCCCTTGCGGACCGGGGAGCGGTTTGCCGTCGTCGTCGGTGATGATGCAGAACCCCGCCATCCAATCGGCATGCTTGCAGCCGCTCGCGAATGGCCATCGGCCGCTCACCCGGAAGCCGCCCGCCGTCGGCGCCGCTTTTCCGCCCGGCTGCGCGGATCCGCAGATGGGTACGTCAGGTCCATTCCGATAGATGCGCTCGTAGGTTTCACGTACTGCCCAGGTCGCGAAAAGGCTGCCCCCGGTAGCCACCATCGCGGTCCACCCGATCGAACCGTCAAGCCGGGCCAGAGCCCTGATGACCTCCAACCCTTCCGGCAGGGCAAGTTCCAATCCGCCATAGCTTCTCGGCACGAACATCCTGAAGATACCGATCGATTTCAGCCGATCGATCAGGTCGGGCGGGACGCAGCGTGCGGCTTCGATCTCGGCGGCGCGAGCGGTGATCTCGGGAGCCAATTTCCGGATGCCGGCGAGCACCGTTTTGTTGCTGTCCGGCGCCGTCAGGGTGCGAAGGTCACGAAATTGGTCTTGATGGAGCATCTGTCTCGATCTCTCTTGCGGCAAAGGTGTCGCACGAGAGAATGGAGACGCGGCGCTACCGCATGGTTTCAGCGAGATCGCGCTCGATTACGGTTGTAACGTGATGCCGCCGTTTCACGAGGGAAGCCCGGATGTCGCCGCGACAGCCGGCCGGGGCGAGACCGCCGAGACGGCGCGGGCGGGCTTGCGCTTGCCGAGCCAGAGATAGATGCCGCTCGCGAGCACGACGATGGTTGCGAGATCGAGCAGCGCCCAGATGATCTTGAGCGGCAGGCCGCCGTAATCGCCGAAATGCAGCGGGCGCGACACCTGCAGCGTCCGCAGGTACCACGGCAATCCCTTTGCGGTGACGAGTTGCGCGGTCTCGGCATCGATGAGCACCGGCGTGAACAGGCGCGAGGTGATCGGCGTCGTCCCCTTGGTCCAGACGATGAAGTGGCGCGGCGTGCCGAACCGCGCTTCGGTTGGCAGCACGAGGCTGACGGGCGTGTTGTCGCCGAGCGCATGGCGCGCCGTGGCAACGACGTCATCGATGGAAGCGAATTTGAGCAGCGGCGGCTTGCCGAGATGCGGCGCGATCAATTCCGGCATCACCTGGGCGCGCCAGGCGTTGAACAGCGGCAGCGATATGGTGTTGATGACGCCGGTGAGGCCAACGGCGAACGCCCACACCAGCGTCACCGCGCCGATCAGATTGTGCAGGTCGAGCCATTTGATCCGCCGCGCGCGGGCGCGTCGCACCGCGCCGAAATCGAGCCGGCGCATGAATGGCGCGTAGAGCATGAGGCCGGAGACGACGGCGGTCACGAACAACAAGCCCATGACGCCGAGGAACAGCTCGCCCGGCAATCCCATCAGCATGTCGCGGTGGAAGATGCGGATGGTCCGCATCAGGCCGCCTTGCTGCGCGTCTTCTCCGAGAATCTCGGCGGTCCGCGAATCGAAGGACAGCTTCAAGAAGCGCTGTCCAGGTGGCGGCACCGGCGTCTCCGACATGAAGACGTTGACGACGTTGGCGTGGTCGTCATCCCAGTTCAGGATTTGGACGTAGCGTTCCGGATGGCGCGCCTTTGCCGCGTCAATCAACCTGATCAGCGACGCCTCCGGAGTGTTGGGTGGAAGCTCTCGCGCGACCATTTCCGGCTCGAAAAGATCGTCGATCTCGTCGTGAAAGATCAGCGGCAGCCCGGTGATGCACAGCATCAGCATAAACAGCGTGCAGATGAGGCTGGTCCATTTATGGACCAGCGACCACCATTTCACGGACTGCGCGGTCATCCCGTCACCATCGATAGGTCATTGTTGCCAACACCGTGCGGCCGACCGCCCAGCGACAGCCGCCGGCCGTGCAGGCCGAGACGTAGCTGTTGTCGAACACGTTATTGATGTTCACCGCCGCGCTCAATCCCTTCCACTCCTTGAACCGCATCCCGAAATCATAGGACAGGGCCGCGTCAAAGGTCGTGCTGGCGGGAATGATGTTGGCCAGCGCGGGGCTGTTTGCGACGATAGTCGGCACCCTGAGATTGTTGGCGTTGGTCGTGTACATCTCGCTCATGTAGCGGACACCGCCGCCGAAGCCGAAGCCGACCGCCGGACCATCCTGCACGACGTAGTTGGCCCAGAGCGAGGCCGTGTGCATCGGCGTGTTGGCGAGCACCTTGCCGTAATTGACGTCCAGTGGCGCGGTGATCCGGTTGTCGAGGTAGGAGTATTGCCCGCGCAGGCTCAGGCCGGGCAGGGGGCTTCCGACCACCGATCCCTCGAAACCGCGCGAGGTCACCTCGCCGACCTGGGCGGTCGAGTTGGGCGGGATGCCGGGACCGGCAATCGCGCTCACCACGTTCTCCTGCTTCAGGTCGTAGACCGCGGCGGTGAATATCAGGTTGTAGCCCACCGGCTGATACTTGACGCCGGCCTCGATCTGCTCGCCGATGGTCGGCTTGTAGGGCTGACCGTTGAGCAGCGAGCCCACGGTGGTTGGCTGGAACGAGGTCGAATAGCTGACGTAAGGAGCAATCCCGACGTCAAAATTGTAGATCGCGCCGATACGGCCGCTCGACTTCTCATCATTGTTGAGGACGCGCGTGCCGAGATTGAGCGTATTGCCTTCGGCCCAGTCGTAGCGGATGCCGCCGAGCACGGTCAGCTTCCCGAGCTTCGCCTCATCCTGCACATAGACCCCGCGCTGCTCCAGGTGCTGATCCAGGTTCTGGAACACCGTGGTCGGGACCGCGATGTTCTGGGTGTAGTTCGGCGCCAGGATGTTGAGCGTGTTGGTGGGCGCGAAGCGCGCCAGGTTGTTGAAGTCGAAGCGCTGATAGTCGAAGCCGCCGAGCACGGTGTGCTGCAGCGGCCCCATGTTGAACTTGGCCTGAAGCTGGTTGTCGGCCGCGAAGGTGTTGAGGTTTTCGTTGGTCGAGAAATAGCTTCGCGTGATGGTGCGGCCGTCGGCCAGGCGAAGGGTGGGGCCGGCGCCCGTTGTCGTGAACGCACCGGGCTGCACCTCGATATAATTGAGCTCGTTGTGCAGATAGCGCACGTTCTGCCGCACCGTGAAGATGTCGTCGAAACGGTGCTCGAATTCGTAGCCGATAGTCGCCTGCTTGTATTTCAGGCTCTCATAGTTGAAGTCGCCGGCGAAGAAATTCCGGGGAATCTGCCCGTAGGTGCCCGGCACCAGCGTGCCCTGGATCGGCAGCAGCGCAAAGGCGCCGCCCTTCGGGTCCTGCCGATAGCTCGTGAGGAAGGTGATGGTGGTGTCGATATCCGGCCGCCAGGTCCAGGCCGGCGCGATCGCGTATTTCTCCTCGCCGATATTGTCGACCTGGGTGTTGGCGCTAAGCCCGATGCCGGTGACGCGGTAGAGCAGGGTCTTGTCCTTGTCCACGGGGCCACCGACGTCGAACGCGCCCTGGATGCGGTCGAACGTGCCCGTCTGCAACTGGATCTCGCCAAACGGATTATCGGTCGGGCGCTTGCTGACGAGATTAAGAATGCCGCCGGGCGAAGCTGCGCCGTAAAGGATCGACGCCGGGCCGGTGATGAGCTCGGCGCGCTCGAGCAGATACGGGTCGACGCGCGGCGTACCGAACGGCCCGCCCTGCAGGCGCAAACCGTCCAGATATTGCTCGACGTCGAAGCCGCGCGCCTTGATCGGCTGGGCGCGGAAGTCGGTATCGTTGCTGAAATAGACGCCGGGCGCATAGCGCAGGAGATCGCGGATGGTCTGCGCCTGGCGCACATCCATCTCGCTGCGGGTGATGACGGCGACCGAGCCCGGCGTCGACATGATCGGCGCGTCGGTCTTGGTGGCGCCGGAGGCGCGGCTTGCGACGAAGCCGTTGGTGCCGGCGTTGACGCGCTGGGCCGTCGAAACCAGCGCGGGCGTCGCCTGCTGCTGTTGTGCCCCCGCGTGGTCGGCTCGTTGATTCGGCCGCTGGTTAGGATCGCGCCGCGACGCGGTGTTGCGCCGGACTTGGGTTGGACGCTGCGCGCGCTGCGCAGGCGCGTCGATGTTGACGGGCGGTAGCGCCGATGCGCCCGATTGCCCCGCGCTCTGCGCCCCCGCCGGCGAGCCGGCGATCAGCAAGCCGCCTAACGCCAGTATGCTTGCGGTACACTTGAAAGTCGTGAGTGGTGAAAAAGAGATAGTACGGCGCGCGACGCCGTGCGTATTCCAATACATATGTCAGTGCCCCATCCGGCGAACGCCGTGGGCGGAGTTGATGTTCTGACCTCACGCAACGATCGCAGCCGTACGCGTGTTATGTGTCAACGCAGCGCGCGTCGAGTTGTCACGTTTTTGAATCGCTCGAAATTTGCGGCAGAACAATTTTTTCGAAGACTTCTAATATGTCGGCTAACTGATCGATGACGCTGTTGAATCCTTCGAATGCAGGCTCGCGCGCTAGAAGACGTGCCGCGATGCAACCGCGCTCAATTGGCGCTCGCTGTTGCGAATGGAACACGGCGGCGCCGTGCGCGCAGGTATTACGATGCGCGCATCCGCGATCTTGTCGGGAATGACCAGCAAAAACTGCGGGAATTTTTGGTCGCGCGAGAGCAGTTCGACGATGCGCGAATCGATCAGGTCCCGCTTGAGTCTCTCACTGCGACTGCGATTGCCACTGGCCGGGGCGGCCGGCCTGCTCGACCTTGACTGCGACGGTGAGCGTCTCGGTGCCGCCGCCATAACGGGTGCCGCGCACCGGGGCGGCGCCGAGATAGTCGAGGCCGACGGCGACGCGGGCGTGGGCATCGGTGGTGCAGATGCCGTTGGCGGCATCGAAACCGATCCAGCCGAGATCGGGCACATAGGCTTCCGCCCAGGCATGGCCGGCGGCTTGGTTGACCGTGCCGTCGGAACGGAAGAAGTGGCCGGAGACGAAGCGAGCCGGCACGCCGCCGGAGCGCGCGCAAGCGATGAAGATGTGCGCGTAGTCCTGGCACACGCCGCGTTTCAGCGCGAACGCCTCCGCCGCCGTGGTGCCGCTGTTGGTCGGGTCCTCGTCGAACGCCATGCCTTCATAGATCTGCACCATCAGCGCGTGCAGGAAGCCGAGCACGTCGCCATCGGCCTCCGAGCGCGACTCGCGGGTGAGGGCCGCCATCGCCGGATTGACCTCGGTCAGCGCGGTCGAGCGCAGGAACAGGCTCGGCGGAAAGCGCTCGTCGGTGCCGCGCAGCACGCCGCCGGTGTCGTGGGTCTCGATTTGCCCCTCGCAATGGATGGTGAGGTCGGCGAGCGGGCCGTGGGTCAGCACATGCGTGACATTGCCGAACGCGTCCTCATGCGCGTCGAGCCTGGAGTCGGTCGAGACGTCGATCTGCCAGTCCGCCACATACTGCCCGTCATGGCTCGTCGGCGTCATCCGGAGGATCTGGATCACGCCGGAAGCCTGGGGCTCGTAGCGATAGGTCGTGGTATGGGCAATTCGCAGGCGCATGGCGTACCAACATCAGGTTGGGATCGTCATGCCCGGGGTTGTCCCGGGCATCCACGTCCTCGTCATTTGGCCGGCATAGCAAGACGTGGATGGCCGGGACAAGCCCGGCCTGACGGGCGTGTGATTGCGGGCATCTTAGCCCATCAAATCAGATATTGCTTGGTGATGATCTCACCCAGGCGCGAATTGTCTGCGATGAACTCCTGGATGAATTCATGCACGCCGTGCTGGAAGATATCGTCCATATGGCTGTGCTCAAGCCGGTTGCGGATGCCGCGGGCGTGGCGCTGGGCGGCGCCCTGGCGCCCATAAGCGACGCCGATCTGGTCGAGATTGCGCACCAGATTGCCGTAGCAGCTTGCCAGCGACCGCGGCAGCGTGTCGTTGAGGATCAGGAGGTCGGCGATCAGCCAGGGCTTGAGCGTCTCGCGGTAGACCCAGTGATAGGCCGTCAGCGCCGACACCGAGCGCAGGATCGAGGTCCACTGATAATAGTCGAGCGGGCCGCCGATATGCTCCTCCTCGGGCAGCAGCACGTGATATTTGACGTCGAGAATGCGCGCGGTGTTGTCGGCGCGCTCCAGATGCACGCCGAGCCGCGAGAACCAGTAGGCGTCGTTGCGCAGCATGGTTCGATAGGCGGAGCCGTCGAAACGCAGTGACGTCTCCTGCACGAAGCGCAGGAACTTGGCCAGGTCCTCGCGGCTCCCGGTGCCCTTCGACCACACCGCCTGCAATTCGATCCAGGCCGAATTGATGGTGTCCCACATCTCGCTGGTCAGCGCTGTCCGCACCGAGCGCGCATTGAGCCGGGCCGCCTCGATGCAGTTCCTGATCGAGGAGGGATTGTCCGGTGCGAACGACAGATATTCGACGACGTTGGCCTCGTTGGCTTCCTGATAATGGCCGTAAAAGCTCTCGCCGACGCCGGCTGTCAGCAGCGCCGAGTCCCATTCATTGGTCTTGCCGATATAGGCAGCCGGCAGCGCCGTGACGCGCAAGGTGGCGTCGATGGTGCGGGCAAGATATTCCGCGCGCTCGACGTAGCGGGCGAGCCAGTACAGGTTCTCGGCGGTGCGCGACAGCATGCGAAAGCTAAACCCTCTACTCGTCCAGTATCCAGGTGTCCTTGGTGCCGCCGCCCTGGCTGGAATTGACCACGAGCGAGCCTTCCTTCAGCGCCACCCGCGTCAGTCCGCCCGGCACGATGGTGACGCGCTCGCTGCCGGTCAGCACGAACGGGCGCAGATCGACGTGGCGCGGCGCCAGTCCCTTTTCGGTGCAGGTCGGGCAGGTCGACAGCGCCAATGTAGGCTGGGCGATGAAGCCTTCAGGCTCGCGCTTGAGCTTGTCGCGGAACGCCTCGATGGTTGCCTTGGTCGCGGCCGGTCCGATCAGCATGCCGTAGCCGCCGGAGCCGTGCACTTCCTTCACCACGAGATCGTCGAGATGGTCGAGCACATAGGCGAGATCCTGCGGCTCGCGGCAGCGCCAGGTCTGCACGTTCTTCAGGATCGGCTCTTCGGAGAGATAGAATCTCACGATGTCGGGCATGTAGGAATAGATCGCCTTGTCGTCGGCGATCCCGGTCCCGACTGCGTTGGCGAGCGTGATATTGCCGGCGGCATAGGCCGACATCAGCCCGGGCACGCCGAGCGCGGAGTCCGGGCGGAAGGTCAGGGGATCGAGGAAATCGTCGTCGACGCGGCGGTAGATCACGTCGACGCGTTTCAATCCCTCGGTCGTGCGCATGAAGACTTCATCGTTCTTGACGATGAGGTCGCGCCCTTCGACCAACTCGATGCCGAGCTTGTCGGCAAGGAAAGAGTGTTCGTAGTAGGCGGAATTGTAGATGCCGGGCGTCATCAGCGCGACCGTCGGCTCGGCCGCGGCACCGCGCGGCGCGACCGAGCGCAGCGCCGCCAGCAGCTCGTCCGGATAGCGCTCCACCGGCGCGACGCGGTGGCGGGCGAACAGGTCCGGAAACAGCCGCATCATGATCTCGCGGTTTTCCAGCATGTAGGATACGCCCGAGGGCGTGCGCGCGTTGTCCTCCAATACGATGAAGTTTTCCGGATCGGTCCGGATGATATCGATGCCCGCGATATGCACATAGACGTCGTGCGGCACGTCCTGGCCGTTCATCTCCGGGCGGAAGACGGGGTTCTGGAAGATCATGTCTTCCGGGATGATGTTGGCGCGCAGGATGTCGCGGCCGTGATAGATGTCGCGCAGGAACATGTTGAGCGCGAGCACGCGCTGCTTCAGCCCTTTTTCCAGCAGCGCCCATTCCCTGGCCGACAGGATGCGGGGGATCACGTCGAAGGGGATCAGCCGCTCCTGGGCTGCGGCGTCGCCATAGACCGCAAAGGTGATGCCGATGCGGCGGAACAGGAGCTCCGCCTCCTGGCGGCGATATTCCAGCGCATCCGGGGGCGTCTCCGTCAGCCAGCGGGAGAGCTCCTGGTAGGCTTGGCGGATTTCGGTGCCGCCCTGGCCGTTCATCTCATCGAATGCAACTGCCATAAATCCTGAACGTCCTCCGACACCATACGCCACAGTGCATGACTTGCCGGGATGGTAGCAAGGGGCGGGCCAGCAGGATATGCATTGGCTGGCGACATTTGGTATGGGTGTCTCAAGGGGCTGCTCGAAAAACCGGCTGCCACCTGCTTATTTCGGCAGCAACAACCTGCGACTTCAAGGCGCTGCGTCGGCAGGGCCTGGGGGGCGGAAAAGGGTGAGGAAGAGACCATGAGCGAGATCGTCACGGCGGGCCTTCTGGTGATCGGCGACGAGATCCTGTCCGGCCGGACCAAGGACAAGAATATCGGCTTCATTGCCGAATACCTGACCAATATCGGCATCGACCTGAAGGAAGTGCGCGTCGTCGCCGACGACGAGGATGACATTGTCGCAGCCCTGAATGCGCTGCGCCATCGCTATAGCTATGTCTTCACCACCGGCGGCATCGGCCCGACCCACGACGACATCACCGCCGATGCCGTGGCAAAGGCGTTCGGAGTCGGCATCGATCACCATCCGGAGGTGGTGGCGCGCTTCCGCGAGCGCTGGAGCGACCAGGATCTGAACGAGGCGCGGCTGCGGATGGCGCGGATCCCCGACGGGGCCGACCTGATCCAGAGCGCGACCATCCTCGCGCCCGGTTTCAAGCTCGGCAATGTCGTCGTGATGGCGGGCATACCGACCATCATGCAGGCGATGATGGACATCGTCGCGCCGCGACTGAAGTCGGGCGTGCGGATGCTTTCTGATTCGGTCCGCGCCAATGCGCGGGAAGGCGACATCGGCGGACCCTTAAAGGAGATCGCGATCGCCCATCCCGACACCATCATCGGCAGCTATCCATTCATGGACGAAGAGCAGCGTCCCAACACCAATCTGGTCGTCCGCTCCCGCGATCCGGACAAGCTCGCCGCCGCAATGGGGGCGGTGAAGGAGATGCTGGCGAACCTGCAGGTGACGCGTTAAAGCGGCGAGAAGGACTTCTCGGAGAGAAAGATGGCGGATACGAACCTCAGCGCACAGGAACGGGCAGGCAAGGCCTTCCCGGTGTCCTGGGACCAGTTCCACCGGGACTGCCGGGCGCTGACCTGGCGGCTCAATGAGGTCGGGCCATTCCAGGCGGTGATCGCGATCACCCGCGGCGGCCTGGTGCCGGCGGCAATCGTGGCGCGCGAGCTCGGCGTGCGCGTGATCGACACCGTCTGCATCGCGAGCTACGACCACAACAAACAGGGCGACCTTCAGGTCCTGAAAGGCATTTCCGAAGCAACCGCCAAGCTTGGCAATGGCACCGGCAAGGGGCTTCTGATCGTCGACGACCTCGTGGACACCGGCAAGACCGGCAAGATGGTGCGCGAGATGATGCCCGATGCCCATTTCGCCACGGTGTATGCCAAGCCGAAGGGCCGGCCGCTGGTGGACACCTTCATCACCGAGGTGTCGCAGGACACCTGGATCTTCTTCCCCTGGGACACCGCGCTCTCGTTCCAACCTCCGATCCGCGACGGCGCGGCGTAGTCCTTACCTCGCCCCGCTTGCAGGGAGAGGTCGGATCGCATCGAAGATGCGATCCGGGTGAGGGGGAGTCTCCGCGAGTACATTTGCTTTCGTATTCGCGGATTGAGCCCCTCATCCCGACCTTCTCCCCGTAAGAACGGGGAGAAGGAGAAGCAAGATGCCCCTGCAGAACCGCGTCACGCCAACCGGCGAGATCGTCGCCACGCCGCACCGCGGGTTGTTTACCGGCAACCGCGGCATCATCCATGATCCCGCGACCAAAACGCTCCTGAAAAAGCGCTGGTCAAGCCCGGCTTGGCTGACATGCGTGTGCGAATTCCGCGGCCGGCGTCGCAAGGTGATGGGCGGACGAAGCTGGACCGAATTGTTCTTCCTCGATGAAGCCACCGCGTTCGCCGCGGGCCATCGCCCCTGCTTCTTCTGCCGCCGCGACGATGCCAACCGCTTTCGCGCCGCCTGGGAGCAGGGCAACGGCGCGGAAAACATCCACGCGCCCGAGATCGACGCCGTGCTGCATCGCGAGCGCCTCGACCGCGGTCGGAAGCGGCTGCATCCGCTGCCGATGCCGCTCGCGAACCTGCCAGATGGCGCGATGGTGCAGGCGGGCGAGGAGAGCTATCTGGTTGTGAGCGGCGAGCCGCTGCGCTGGTCGTTCGCGGGCTATGAGCGCGGCAACGTCGACATGGATACCGCGCTGCTGCTGACGCCGCCATCAACGGTTCGCGCATTCGCCGCCGGTTATCAGCCAGTCCTGCATCCAAGCGCGACGGCGCTTGGTTGAACCGATGCGGCCGTCTTCCCTTCTCCCCTTGTGGGAGAAGGTGGCGCGAAGCGCCGGATGAGGGGTTCTCTCCGCGAGCGCCGGTGCTCGTGGAGGCAACCCCTCACCCCATCGAGTCTGTTGCCGGCGTCGGAGTAGCCCTCTCCCACAAGGGGCGAGGGCGCATCAACAGGCTTCGTTGGCCAGCCCACATCAGCCGAGCCGCTGCCGCGCCAGCTTCGCGCCTGCGCCGAGCGCCATCAGCTTGGCTTCCGCGATATCGCGCCGCATCGGCGCCATGCCGCAATTGGTCGTCGCGACGATGTTGCTCTTCGGCACGAATTTCGCGACCGCCTCGATCACATTGGCCACGTCTTCGGCGGTCTCGACAACGTCGCTCGCGACATCGATCACGCCGGCTTGGACGATCTTGCCCGGCAATAGCGCGAGCAGCTCGATCGGCACTTTCGAGTTGCGGCATTCGATCGCGACCTGCTGGATCGTGCTCTTGTCGATCACAGGAAAAGTCTCTTCATATTGCCGCCATTCGCTGCCCAGGGTCTCTTTCCAGTCGGTATTGGCCTTGATGCCGTAGCCGTAACAGATGTGCACGGCGGTCTCGCAGGTCAGCCCCTCGGCGGCGCGCTCCAGCGCACTTATGCCCCAGTCGCGGACGTCGTCCATGTAAACATTGAAGGCGGGCTCGTCGAACTGGATCATGTCGACGCCGTCGGCTTGCAGCGCCTTGGCCTCCTCGTTCAGGAGCTCGGCAAAGGCGAAGGCCATCTTGACCCGGTCGCCGTAATATTGGTCGGCGATGGTGTCGATGATGGTCATCGGGCCGGGCAGGGTGAATTTCAGCTTGCGCGTCGTGTGGGTGCGGGCGACACGGGCCTCGGTCGCATGGACACGGCCCTTGAGCTGCAGCGGCGCCACCACCTGCGGCACCATCGCCTTATAGCGGTCCTTGCGGATACCCATCTCGACCTTGTGGGCGAAATCGATGCCCTCGACCTTCTCCAGGAAGCCATGGACGAAATGCTGCCGCGCCTGCTCGCCCTCGGTGACGAGATCGATTCCGGCATCCTCTTGCAGCTTCAGCGCGAGCAGGGTGGCGTCGCGCTTGGCGCGCGCCAGCTCGTCGCCTTGCGACTTCCAGGGCGCCCACAGCGTGTTGGGCTCCGCCAGCCATTCCGGTTTCGGCAAGGAGCCCGCGATCGTGGTCGGAAACAGCATGTCTGGCCTCCCTCGGTTCGGATTGAGCGCCTGTCTGCCATGTCTTATGATCGAGGTACAGAACAACAAGCGTCTTTATGACGCGACCTCTGGGAGAAACCATGATCGACCTGCACTACGCGCCGACGCCGAACGGCTGGAAGATTTCGATCATGCTGGAGGAACTCGGGCTTGCCTATCAGGTCATCCCGGTCAATATCCGCGCCGGCGAGCAGTTTCGCCCGGAATTCCTGGCGATCAGCCCGAACAACCGGATTCCGGCGATCGTCGATCACGCTCCTGCCGACGGCGGCGAGCCGTTCGCTGTGTTCGAGACCGGTGCGATCCTGATCTATCTCGCCGAGAAGACCGGCCGCTTCCTGCCTGCGGATATGCGCGGCCGTTCCAGGGTCATCCAGTGGGTGATGTGGCAGGTGGGCGGGCTCGGTCCGATGCTTGGCCAGCACGGCCATTTCGCGCTCTATGCCGCCGACAAGATCCCCTATGCGATCGAGCGCTACCGCGACGAGGCGGCGCGGCTCTATGGCGTGCTCGACCGCCAACTCGGCAAGACCGGCGCCTATATCGCCGGCGACTACTCCATTGCTGACATCGCCTGCTTCCCCTGGACCATGACCCACAAGGCGCAGGGTTTTACGCTCGACGACTACCCGAACATCAAGCGTTGGTACGCCGAGGTGCGCGCCCGGCCGCAGGTGCAGGCGGGGCTCGCGATCGGCAAGTTCGTCAAGGAACCGTTCGACGAGGAGGCACGCAAGAACATGTTCGGCCAGCGCGCCAGGGAGATGCTGGAGAAGCAGTAACTACCCGTCATTCCGGGGCGCGACGAAGTCGCGAGCCCGGAATCCATTTCGCCGCTGGCGCACGCTGATCAATGGATTCCGGGCCTGCGCCTTGCGGCGCATCCCGGAATGACGAAAATGGACACAAGCGATATCACAACAGGAAACGCCACCATGATCGAATTCTTCTTCGACTGCTCCAGCCCCTGGACCTATCTCGCCTTCCACAACATCCAGCCGTTGGCAAAGGAGTTCGGCGTCGATATCTCCTGGCGGCCGATCCTGGTCGGCGGCATCTTCAACACCGTCAACCCGAGCGTCTACGCCTCGCGCGAAACGCCGGTGCCGCTGAAGGCGCGCTACATGAAGAAGGATCTCTCCGACTGGGCGCGCTCGGCAGGCCTTGCGATCAAGATGCCGCCAAGCGTGTTTCCCGTGAACAGTGTCAAGGCGATGCGCGGCTGCATCTGGCTCGGCAACGACAAGATGGTGCCGTTCGCGCGCGCGGTGTTCGAGGCTTATTGGGGGGACGACAAGGACATTTCGCAGGATGCGGTGCTGACCGAGATCTGCAACAAGGTCGGCATCGATCCGGCAAAATTCTTCGCCGGCATCAGCCAGCAGGCGATCAAGGACCAGCTCAAGGCCAACACCGATGAAGTGATGGCGCGCGGCGGCTTCGGCTCGCCGACCATCTTCATCGACAAGACCGACATGTATTTCGGCAACGACCGCTTGCCGCTGATCCGCGAGGCGCTGGAGCGCAAGAAGGAGCGCGCAGCCTGATGCCGAAAGCCGTTGTCTGCCGCGAGCTCGGCCCGCCCGAGCGCCTGCGGCTGGAAACATTTTCGTCCGCGCCATTGAAGGCAGGCGAGGTGCGCGTCGCGATCCGCGCCGCGGGGATCAATTTTCCCGACGTGCTGATGGCGGCCGGCGAATATCAGCTCAAGCCGCCATTGCCGTTCACGCCGGGGATGGAAGCCGCCGGCGACGTGGTCGAGGTAAATGATGCCGCGGACGTCAAGGTCGGCGACAAGGTCATCGTCAAGATGCGCCACGGCGCCTTCAGCGACGAGGCGGTGGCCACGCCGTCGCAGCTCACGCGGATGCCGTCGACGTTCGACTATGCGGAAGGCGCGACCTTTCTTGCCGCGCACGGCACGGCCTATCATGCGCTGATCGACCGCGGCCAGCTTCGGCACGGCGAGGTGCTGCTGGTGCATGGCGCCGGCGGCGGCGTGGGACTGGCCGCGGTCGAGATCGGCAAGCTGCTCGGCGCCGTCGTGATCGCTGCCGCGTCCAGCGAGGAGAAGCTTGCGATCGCCAAGGCGAGGGGAGCGGACCATCTCGTGCTCTACGATCGCGAGCCGTTTCGCGATGCCGTGAAACGCATTACGGATGGCAACGGCGCCGATGTCGTGTTCGATCCGGTCGGCGGCGAGGTGTTCGAAAACTCGATGCGCTGCATCAACTGGGGCGCGCGGCTGCTCGTCATCGGCTTCACCGGCGGCATCGGGCTTGCCCGCACCAATCTCTTGATGATCAAGGGCGCCAGCGTGCTCGGCATCCGCGCCGGCGAAGCCGTGCGGCGGAATCCGGCGCTGGGCGAGGTACGCATCAAGGCGCTGACCGAATGGGCGGAAGCCGGCAAGGTGCGCCCGAACATCTCGCATCGTTTGCCGCTGGAGGATGTTGCGAAAGCGATGCGCCTGCTGCTGGAGCGCAAGGCGATCGGCCGCGTGGCGTTGATGATGGGTTAGCCGTCATTGCGAGCGAGATCGTGTAGGGTGGGCAAAGCGAAGCGTGCCCACCATCGACACTCCGCTTGGAATGGTGGGCACGCTTCGCTTTGCCCACCCTACGAGTATTACTTGCCCGCCTGCGCATAGCCGAGACACGTCCGCACGATCTGGCCGCAGACGGCATCCCGCGCGTCGCCGATGTCGGTATTCCCAGCGTATTGCACCTCCGCGACCTTGCCGCCGACGAAGCGGAGCTGCACGCGGCAATAGCCGTTCAAGGGCTGGCCGCCGATGTTCAGCCCGGGTGGGATCGTGAGAGCCGGCGGCGCGATGCCACCGGGCGCACTGGCGGCATGCTCATACATCCAGATTTCGCCGGTGCCGTCCTTGGTGGTTCCAGTCGGCAGCCCCGCGCACATCCGGATGTTCGATTGATTAAGTCCGATCAGGCTTTCCCGGCCGCGCCGCGCCCATTCGGCGTCCCGTTCGGCACAGCCGGCCAGGACGAGGGGTGCCAGGATAAGCATCCGCAGGCGAAGTCGCATCGGTACCGATTCAGTGACTGGATTTGCAGCGACGATATCGCGTTGCGAATTTGCGTTGCAGTGGACGTGCTGCTCGCCTCCATGCGCGGCCGGCATGGATCAAAAGCCGAGGTGGCACGTTATCGACGCCCACTTTACCAATGCGCCGTAAATTTCCCCTCCCGCAGGAACGCAATCGTCTGCGCGATCGCCGCGTCATTGCGCACCAGCCATGGATGTGACGTGCGCACGACAATATGATCGGTCATGCCGTCGAGCCTCGTGTTCGCGACCGACACACGACCGTCATGCGGTCGCGGCAGGAAGGCCGAGGCGACAGGGTAGATTGAGCGGTTCCCGGCGATGATGCCAACCGGATAGTCGATCGGCGGCAACAGCGCCATGGTCGCGACATCGCGCAGCGTGCCAAGCTGCTGCCCGGCCGGGCCAAAGAAGGCGCGATACAGCACGACATTCTTCAAGCGGTCCGCGATCTCGCTACCGCCGTTGGGCGTCCCCAGCATCATCACGCGCCCGAGATTGTGCGGCCGATGTTTGGCGAGATAGACGCGCGCCAGCAGTCCGCCCATGGAATGGCAGACGAAGTGCACTCGGCCACCAAGACGGCCTGCGAAAGTTTCGATCGCGGAATGGATGTCTTCCGCCAGCGCCTCAAGCGGTTTGCGGCGGCTGGCGTAGTCGAGATTGAGCGTTGTATATCCGGCGCGCTCGATCGCGCTTTCCATCTTGCGGAACGAACGCGCGGTCCGGCTGATGCCGTGCAGGAGGACGACGCCGTCCCGTGCTGGCGTCGTCCGAAGTGTGCTCACTTATATTCGCGTTCCTGCCACCACGGGAAATAGTCGGGCATGTCGGACGAGACCTTGTCCTTGAATTGCGCGGGGCGCTTTTCCAGGAACGAGACCACGCCTTCCTTGACGTCGTCCGAACGGCCGCGGGCGTAGATGCCGCGGCTGTCGACCTTGTGCGCTTCCATCGGATCGTCGGCGCCGAGCATGCGCCACATCATCTGGCGGATCAGCGCCACCGAGACCGGCGCTGTCTTGGCGGCGATCTCCTTGGCCAGCGCGCGGGCGGTCGGCAACAGCTCGTCCGGCGGCACCACCTTGCTGACGAGACGGCCGGCAAGCGCCTCCTGCGCCGGGAACACGCGGCCGGTGTAGCACCACTCCAGCGCCTGCGAGATGCCGACGATGCGCGGCAGGAACCAGCTCGAGGCCGCCTCCGGCACGATGCCGCGTTGGGAGAACACGAAGCCGAACCGCGCGGCCTCGCTCGCAATGCGGATGTCCATTGCAAGCTGCATGGTGACGCCGATGCCGACCGCAGGCCCGTTCACCGCCGCGATCACCGGCTTCAGGCTCTTGAAAATGCGCAGCGTCACCTGGCCGCCGCCGTCGCGCACATTGGGATCGCTGTAATCGACCGCGCCGCTCGGCAGCCGCTTCACCGGTCCGCGCCGCGCATCGCGGTCAAAGGTGTTGGCGCCGGAGGAGAGATCGGCGCCCGCGCAGAAGGCGCGGCCCTCGCCGGTGACGATGATGGCGCGGATGTCGTCGTCCTTGTCGGCGGCATCGAAGGCATCGATCAGCTCCTGCTGCATCGTCGCGTTGAAGGCGTTGAGCTTGTCCGGCCGGTTCAGCGTGATCGTGAGGATCTGCTCGGCGACCTCGTATTTGATCGTCTCATACCCCATGGTGGTTGTTTCCTTCCTTGTGTCTGTTCGTTGCGTCCCAGCGCAAATCATCGTCATGCCCGGGCTTGACCCGGGCATCCACGTTCTTGCTTCATCGCAAGCGTATAGACGTGGATGGCCGGGACAAGCCCGGCCATGACGGAGTGTGCGGATTATTTCTCAGGCGGCTGCGGCCAGGGGCGTTGCGGGCCGCGCAGGGCCTCGAAGGCCTTGCCCATGCCGAGCACGCCGATGTCGTCGAAGCGGCGGCCGATGATCTGCACGCCGATCGGGAAACCCTTCTTGTCGTAGCCGCCGTTGATCGACAGCGCCGGGTTCTCCGACATATTCCATGGCACGGTATAGCAGATGTGCTCGAACGGCTTGTCAGGATCGTTGAGCGAGGCGGGGAGCTCGGCCGCGAAGTTCACCACCGGTGAGACCGGCGAGATGATGTAGTCGAAGTCGCAGAACAGTTTGGCTGCGGCAGCGCGGATCGCCATGGTCTGGTTGAAGCCGCGGATGACGTCCACGCCCGACAGTTTTGCCCCGGCCTCGCCCCATTTGTAGATATAGGGCAGCACCTTTGCGCGCTCGTCCGCAGACAGTTTCGACAGATCGTCCCACATCCGCGCGCGCCAGAAATTGTCGAGACCCTCGAGCATTTGCCGGGTGAAGAAGCCGTCGATCTCGGTGACGACGGCGCCTGCGGATTCGAAGGTTTTCGCCGCCTTCACCACGACGTCACGCACTTCCTTCTCGAGCGCCTGGCCGACGTCGAGATCGAGCATCAGGCCGAGGCGCATCTTGCGCGGCGACTTCTCCAGCGTCTTCCAGTTGATCTCATGCGCCGGCAGGCTCATGCCGTCGCGGCGATCGGGGCGCGACAGCACGCTCATCATCAGCGCGGCGTCGTCGACGGTGCGGGTCATCGGACCCGCGACGCGGCCGACATAGGGCGGATCGATCGGGACGCGCCCGAGGCTCGGCTTCAGCGCGACCAGGCCGCACCAGCATGCCGGCAGCCGCACCGAGCCGCCGATGTCGGTGCCGAGATGCAGCGGCCCATAGCCGGCCGCACCGGCCGCACCTGCGCCCGCGCTCGAGCCGCCGGGATTCTTGCTGAGGTCCCAGGGGTTGCGGGTGAGGGGATGGAACGAAGAGAGCCCAGAGGACAGCATGCCGTAATCCGGCATCGTGGTCTTGGCGAAGATCACCGCGCCCGCTTCGCGCAAGCGTGCCGCAGGAGGAGCATCCTTTTCCGCCGGCACGTGCTTGACGCTGGCGGCACCGAGCGGCACCGGCTGGCCTTTGGTGGCGATATTGTCCTTGATCGTGACAGGCACGCCGTCGAGCGTGCCCATCGGCTCGCCGGCCTGCCAGCGGTCGGCCGAGGCCTTGGCCACTGCACGCGCGCCATCCGGGTCGTACAGATAGAGCGCCTTGATGTGCGGTTCCCACTGCGCGACATGGGCGATCACCTCGTCCAGCACCTCGAGCGGCGAGAACTGCTTGGCGCGGTAGCCTGCGATCAGGTCGGTGGCGGAAAGGTCGTGCAGCGAGGTGACGGCTTCTTCGGGGGCTGGTTTATGCATGGGCACCTACCGGCAAACGAGTCTCGATGATGCGTGCGAACATGCTGGCGCCAACAGGCAGAATCTTGTCGTCGAGGACATAACCGGGATTGTGCACCGGCACCGAGCCATCATGGCCGACCCAGAAATAGGCACCGGGCACGGCCATCATCATGTCGGCAAAGTCCTCGCTGCCCATCTTCGGCTGCGAGCGGGTGATCACCTTCGACGGATCGACCACCGTGCGCGCGACCTGCTCGACCACCCTGGACTGTTCTTCCTGGTTGACGAGCACGCTGAAACCGTCGCGGATGTCGACGGTGATCTCGGCCTGGAATGTCGCGGCAATGCCGGCGCAGATCGCCCGCATGCGTTCGCGGATCAGCGCGCGCACCTCGTCGGAGAAGGCGCGCACGGTGCCGCACAGCTTCGCGTCGCCCGGAATGACATTGTAGGCCGAGCCCGAGTGTATTTGCGTGATCGACAGGACCGCTGCCTGCAGCGGATCGACATTGCGGCTGACGATGGTCTGCAGCGCCTGTCCGAGCGTCATCGCGATCACGACAGCATCCTTGGAGCGCTCCGGCATCGCGCCATGCGCGCCGTAGCCCTGGATGGTGATGTCGAAGAAATCAGCGCCGGCCATTGCCGGCCCCGGCAGGACCGCGATCTCGCCGTGGTCCAGATCTGGCGCATTATGCAGGCCATAGATCTCGTCGCAGGGAAACTTTTCGAACAGACCGTCCTTGATCATGGCGCGGGCGCCGCCAAGGCCTTCCTCTGCCGGCTGGAAGATGAAATGCACGGTGCCGTCGAAATTGCGGGTTTCGGCGAGATAGCGCGCACTGCCGAGCAGCATGGTGGTGTGGCCGTCATGGCCGCAGCCGTGGAAGCGGCCGGGAATGGTCGAGCGCCATTTCAGGTTGGTGTTTTCCTCCATCGGCAGCGCGTCCATGTCGGCGCGCAGGCCGATGCGCTTGCCGCCATTGCCCTTGCCCTTGAGCACGCCCACGACGCCGGTGCCGCCGAGGCCGCGATGCACCTCGATGCCCCAGCTCGCGAGCTTCTCGGCGACGATGCCGGAGGTGCGGACCTCCTCAAAGCCGATCTCGGGATGGGCATGGAAATCCCGACGGATCGCCGTGAGTTCGTCGGCAAAGCCTTCGATGCGTTCGATGGTGGGCATTTGGTCCTTATCCGGTTGAACGTGATGTGTTGACAGGCGCAAAGGCGGGCCCGTTCGGCTTGATACGGATTCCCGGCCGCAATTTGGTCCACGGCAGCGAGGCGGTGTCGGCCGGCATCGCGCCGGGTGCGGCGCAGATCAAAAGCTTCTCGGCGATCGGCTCGAAATCGGCACGGAAATGCACCGAGCTCTTGTTGACGAGGACCGCCTGCTTGGTCGGCTCGATACCGACATAGCGGTACATCGCCTGGTCGGCGAGCTGCGCCTTGTGCGAGCTGACGACCACCCTGACATCGCCGATGCGCAGGCACGCCGATGGTCCCATGTCCATGTCGCGGCCGCCATAATAGGGACCGGGCGCCACGAACTTTCCATCCGAGAGCTGCTCGACGACGAAGGTTTCCTTGTAGGGCGCATCGCCCGGGATGCCCGACTTGCCGCCGAGCGCGAGCGTTACGGTGGCGCCGACGCCCGCGGCATGCGCCGCCTTCGCCGATTGCGGGTCGTAGATCACGCCGGTTGCGGCGCGGGTCGCATTGTTGCGCACCAATGCGCGCAGCATCCCTGTGGTGTCGGAGTCGCCGCCGGCGCCGGGATTGTCCTGGGTGTCGGCAATGATGATCGGCCTGGTCGCGGTCTTTGCCAATTCCATCGCATGGCGCACACCGTCGTCGGGTGAATAGATGCGGCCGTCGAAATCGTCCTCATGGCCCGCGATCAGCGCCGCAAGCTTGTCGGCGGCGGCATCGGCGTCGGCCTGTGTCCTGCCGTAAGCGAACACGCTCGGCCCGCAATGTTCGAAATCGGCAGCGGGAAAGCCCGGCGCAAAGGACAGGGTCGGCACCGCATCGCTCTCCATCGCGGCGAGCTTCTCGTAGATGCCTCTGGTCGGCTGGTCATTGGTGCACTGCCAACTGATCGGGATCAGGAACGGCAATTGCCGGAACGCTTTTGCAAAGCGCTGCCTGGTCTTCAGTAGCAGCGCGAGATGTCTTGCGGATGCGCGGCCGGTGTCGGCCATGTCGACATGAGGGTAGGTGCGGTAGGCGATCAGCGCATCGGCATGCTCGACCATCTCAGGCGTGACATTGGCGTGTAGATCCAGGCTCACGACCAGCGGCAGGTCGTTGCCGATCACCTTGCGCACGCGCGCCAATATCTCGCCTTCGCCGTCGTCGAGATGCTCGGTCACCATCGCGCCGTGCAGGTCGAGATAGACAGCATCGAGCGGGCCTGCACTGGCGATGCCGTCGATCATTTTCTTGACGATACGCTCGAACGCATCTTCGGTCACATGGGCGGACGGGCTGGCGCCGCAGGAGATCGTGGGGATCAATTCCCAGCCATTGGCTTCGGCGGCCTCGACGAAGCCGGCTAGCCCGACATTGATCTTGCGCATCACCTTCAACACGTCGGCGCCGTGCGCCATCGATGGCCAGCCGCCGCCATGCACGAAATCATCATAGGTCGCTTTGGTCGGCGCGAAGGTATTGGTCTCGTGCAGGAAGCCGCCGACGGCGATACGGGTCATTGATCAGGGTCTCGTAAAGAGGTCGTGGGGCGCGACGTTAAGCGTGTCGCTGCGGCCAGCGCAAGCCGCGAAGCATTGCGAATGATGCGTAGCCCGGATGCAGACGCGTAGCCCGGATGGAGCGTGGGGGCAATCTGGGATACCGGAACGCCGTCATTGCGAGCGGAGCGAAGCAATCCATCTCTCCGCTTGTTGAGGCATGGATTGCTTCGTCGCTGCGCTCCTCGCAATGACGGAGGAGGACCGGCTACTCCGCGGCCTCAGCCACCGGCCGGAAATTGGCAAAATCCCAGCCGCGGCCGGGTGCGGCATCAAGTAGCGCCCTGGTGTAAGCCTCTTTCGGGTGAGTGAGCACTTCCGCCGCCGGCCCCTGTTCGACGACGCGGCCATGCTGCATCACAACGACATCGTCGCAGATTTGCGCCGCAACGCGCAAATCGTGGGTGATGAACAGCAGCCCGATGCCGAGCCGCTTCTGGATCTCATCCAGGAGATCCAGTACCTGCGCCTGCACGGAGACGTCGAGCGCGGACACCGCCTCGTCTGCCACCAGCACCTCAGGGTCGAGCGCGAGCGCGCGCGCAATCGCAATGCGCTGGCGCTGGCCGCCGGAGAACTGGTGCGGATAGCGCGAGATCGCGTCCGCCGGCAGGTGCACCAGTTCGAGCAGTTCGCGCGCTTTGTTCAGCGCCTCCTTGTGCGGCATGCCGTAGTTGATCGGGCCTTCCGCGATCGACTCGCCGACACTGACGCGCGGGTTGAGCGAGCGATAGGGATCCTGGAAGATGATCTGGATTTTCTTGCGGTGCGGCTGCAACAGCCGCCGCGACAGCTCGGAGATTTCGCGGCCGACCAGCCGCACGCCACCGGAGGTCGGGTCGATCAGGCGCACGATGCAGCGCGCCACCGTCGATTTGCCCGAGCCGCTCTCGCCGACGATGCCGAGGGTGCGGCCCTTGCGCAGCGTCAGCGTGACGTCCTTGGCGGCCGCGACCTCGCGGATTTTGCCGAGGAAAGAACGCTCGCGATAGATCTTGCAGAGCTCGTTGGCCTCCAGCACCACCGGTTCCCTGGTCTCCTCGCGCGGTGACCGCGGCACCAGGCTTGGCACCGAAGCCAGCAGGTTGCGGGTATATTCCATCGACGGATTGCGCAGGATGCCGTCCAGCGGCCCGCTCTCGACCAGCCGGCCGTGACGCATCACCGCGACGCGGTCGGCGATCTCCGCAACCACGCCCATGTCGTGGGTGATGAAGAGCACCGCGGTGCCATGGTCGCGCTGCAGGTCGCGGATCAGCGTGAGGATCTGCTTCTGCGTGGTGACATCGAGCGCGGTGGTCGGCTCGTCCGCGATCAGGAGCTTCGGCTCCAGCACCAGCGCCATCGCGATCATGATGCGCTGGCGCTGTCCGCCGGAGAGCCGGTGCGGGTAGGAGGCGAAGATGCGCTCCACGTCGGGCAGCCGCACCTGCTCCATCATCGCAAGGATCTTCTGCCGCCGCGCGCGGGCATCGAGATTGGTGTGCACGCGCAGGACTTCGTCGATCTGGCGGCCGACCGGAACCACCGGGTTGAGCGCCGTCATCGGCTCCTGGAAGATCATCGCCATCCTTGTGGCGCGCAATTGCCTTAAGCGGCGGTCGCTTGCAGTGAGCAATTCCTCGCCCACCAGCTTGACGCTGCCGCCGGTCGGGATCAGCGAGCCCTTCTGCAACAGGCCCATCACCGTGAGCGAGGTCACCGATTTGCCGGAGCCGCTCTCGCCGACCAGGCACAGCGTCTCGCGCTCGCGTACCTGAAGCGAGATGCCGTCGATGATGCGGCTTGCGCCCGGCTTATTGCCGAGGGCGACGACGAGATTGTCGGTGTCGAGGACGATGTCGGTCATTCAGTTACTCTCTCGTCATTCCGGGGCGCGCGAAGCGCGAGCGCGGAATCCATCGGGCCACAAGTGCAAGCGGAGAATGGATTCCGGGTTCACGCTTCGCGCGCCCCGGAATGACGGAGTGAATGGCTTCATCACTTCCCGCTCCCCCGCTGCTTCATGCGCGGATCGAGCGCATCGCGTGCGGCGTCGCCGATCAGGTTCACGGAGAGGATCGCGATCGATAGCAAGAGGCCGGGCCAGAAGATCAGGGACGGCTTGATCTGAAAGTACGCGCGTCCCTCGGCCATGATGTTGCCCCAGGTTGGCGTTTCCGGCGAGATGCCGGCGCCGAGGAACGACAGGATCGCTTCGGTCAGCACGGCGGAGGCGCAGACATAAGTGCCCTGCACGATCAGCGGCGCGATCGTGTTCGGCATCAGGTGCCGCCACATGATCTTCGGCAGGCTGGAGCCGAGCGAGATCGCGGCTTCCACATAGGGCTCCTCGCGTGCGGTGAGCACCACCGAGCGCACCAATCGCGCCACCCGCGGCACCTCGGGAATGGTGATCGCCACCAGCACGGTCCAGATGCTGGCGCCCGACAGCGAGACCACGGCGATCGCGAGCAGGATGCTCGGGATCGCCATCAGGCCGTCCATGATCCGCATCATCACCGCGTCGACCCATTTGAAGAAGCCGGAGACGAGACCGATCACGAGCCCGATGCTGATCGAGAACACGGCGGCACCGAGCCCGATCAGAAGCGAGATCCGGCCCCCATAGATGATCCGTGACAACAGATCGCGGCCAAAGGCGTCGGTACCGAGCGGGAACTCGGCGCTGGCCGGCTTCAGTCGCAGTGCCGGTGCGAGCTGCACCGGGTCATGCGGCGCAAGCCATGGCGCGAAGATCGCCATCAAGATGATCAGCGACAGGCAGATCGTCGCCACCGTCATGATCGGCGTCGAAGTGAGGAATCCAAATCGTGGCCGCAGCGGCGTCGTGATCGGAAGCGATGACTCGGGGAGGGTATCGATCGCCATCAGTAGCGGATCCTTGGATCAAGCAGGGTATAGGCGAGGTCGATCAAGAGGTTGACGGCGACATAGATGCCCGACGTCAGCAGGATCATGGCCTGGATCACCGGATAGTCGCGCGCCAGCACCGCATCGACGGTGAGGCGGCCGATGCCGGGCAGATTGAACACGCTCTCGGTGACGACGACGCCGGAGATCAGAAGTGCAAAGCCGCTGCCGATCACGGTGATGACAGGCACTGCCGCGTTACGCAGCCCGTGCCGCAGCAGCACGCCCATCTCGCCGATGCCTTTGGCGCGTGCGGTGCGGATGTAATCCTCACCCATCACATCAAGCATCGAGGCACGCGTCATGCGTGCGATCAGCGCGACATAGATAAAGGACAAAGCACAGGTCGGCAGGATGATGCGCTGGAAGAACGGGCCGAAGCCGGCGGTGATGCTCTTGAAGCCCTGCACCGGAACCCAGCGCAGATCGATCGCGAAGATCTGGATCAGCACATAGCCGATCACGAACACCGGCACGGAGAAGCCGAGCACGGACAGTCCCATCACGAAGCGATCGATCCAGGTGCCGTGCCGCCAGGCCGCGATCACGCCGAGCGGCACCGCCACCACGATCGAAAGCACGATGGTGGAAAGCGCGATCGAGATCGAGGGCTCGATGCGCTGGCTGATCATCTTCAACACCGGCACGTTCGAGATCAGGGACACGCCGAGATCGCCGTGCAGGAGTTTGCCGACCCAGGTCACGAACTGGATATAGATCGGCTCGTTCAATCCGAGCGAGGTGCGGATGCGCTCGAGCTGCTCGGGCGTTGCGTTGTCGCCGGCGAGGATCGCCGCGGGATCGCCCGGCGTCAGCCGCAGCAAGAGGAACACGAACAGCGCCACCACGCCCATCACGGGAATAGCGGCAAGGATTCGGCGAAGCAGATATCCCAGCAATGTCGATCCGTCAGATTAGGGTCAGTTAAGAGTGACGTCGGCCGTTAACCTGAGTTCCGTCACCAGCGTAGCATTTCAGCAATTCCCGTGCCATCGGCCTACTCACTGCCGTCATGCCCGGGCTCGTCCCGGGCATCCACGCCCTTTCACGCGGCAGCGGCACGTGGATGGCCGGGTCAAGCCCGGCCATGACGAGCCGACTGCAGCGTCTGGGCAATCACTGCAACGTCGCCAATAACCCTGCCATCAGCCGGCCGCGCTCGGCAAGGCTGTCGACCTCGATATGTTCATTGAGCGTGTGTGCATCGGCACCGCGCACACCGAGGCCGTCGAGCGTCGGCACGCCCATCGCCCCGGTGAAATTGCCGTCGGAACCGCCGCCCTTGCTGCCGTGGGGTAGCTTCAAGCCCATCCCTTCC
The DNA here is from genome assembly GCF_059512425.1 of Bradyrhizobium sp. Leo78. Classification (NCBI taxonomy): domain Bacteria; kingdom Pseudomonadati; phylum Pseudomonadota; class Alphaproteobacteria; order Hyphomicrobiales; family Nitrobacteraceae; genus Bradyrhizobium; species Bradyrhizobium sp. Leo78. The sequence continues at coordinate 47,399 of NZ_JCAMOT010000012.1, read as the reverse complement.
GCAAGCGCGCGGGCCCTTTCATAGAGCGCCATGGTGCCGGCATCCGGCTCCCACACCGGGCGGGTGACGCCGCGCGTCACCGTGAAGGTGACGTCGTTCGACGTGCCCGACAGCGCCAGCATGCGCTCGACGCCGCGGTCGAGATCGGCTTGGCGCTTGGCCATGCTCAGCGCTTCGCCGGTGCAGGTGGTGGCGACGCAATTGACCCATTGGCCGCCATGCACGATGCCGACCGAGAAGGTGCAGTCCTCCGTCGTCATGCCGTCGATCGCGAGGATCTGCCGCGCCATCTCGCGGATCGCCGATCGGCCGGAGGAAAGCGTCGCGCCGGCATGGCTCGGCCGTCCCGTTGCCTCCAGGTTGAAGCGGGCGATCGCATAGCGGCCGGTGACAACGCCGTTGTCGGCGGTGCCCGGCTCCGGCACCAGCACATATTTATTGCGCGCGGCTTCGGCCTCGATGATGTCGCGCGTCGACGGCGTGCCGACTTCCTCGTCCGGCGTGAACAGCACGGTGATCGGCAAGGGGGTCGTGAACGAGGCGCGGATCAATTGCCGGATTGCTTCCAGCGTCAGGTAGTTGCCGCCCTTCATGTCAAAAATGCCGGGGCCGAAGCATTTGTTGCCTTCGCGCCGCCACTTCAGCTTCTCGATGGTGCCGACCGGATGCACCGTGTCGAGATGGCCTGCGATCAAAATGCCGGGGTCGCCGAACTTCATATGCGGAAAGCGCGCACGCACGCAGCCGGCAAAGCCTTGGCGGCCAGCAATGCGCTCGATCGTCGCACCCATGATCGCCATCTCGCGCGCTGCAAGGTCGAGCATGCGCTCGACAGCCGCCGCGTCCCAGGTCGGACTCTCGCACTCCACCCAGCTACGCAGGCCCTGCAGCATCACTTCGGAATCAAAGGGAAGATTGGCTGGATTCATGAGGTCTCTCTCTTCGTTGCTGCAGGTGCGCAATGCAGTCAGATCGCGATCGTCGAAATCGGCCGGCGAAGTTGTAGCGTCAAATGCGGGGAGCCGCACCATTCGTTTGTGTACATCCGATCTCGACTAAAACCCGATTGACGCAAAACACGCTTGGTGCAAGTCTCAAATTTGCCGCCCTTGCAGCATGTTAGTCCGCCTAAATAACGGACCGAGTGCATAACGAATAAGCCGGCTTTGACCAGTTTCACGTCAGGAGAGACACGAATGTTCCAAACGTCCAGTTGGAAGCGCAGGGCGCTGGCATCAGCGTTATCAATCGTTGCGCTCTCGGTGGCGCTGAGCGCGCAGGCGCTCGCGGCCGGCAAGACCATCACCGCGGTGATGCATTCGGACTTGCGCGTGATCGATCCGATCATGACCACGGCCTACATCAGCCGCGATCATGGCTACATGGTCTATGACACGCTGCTCGCGACCGACTCCAATTTCAAGATCCAGCCTCAGATGGCGGACTGGAAGGTCTCCGACGACAAGCTCACTTATACTTTCACGCTGCGCGACGGATTGAAGTGGCATGACGGCACGCCGGTGACGGCCGAAGATTGCGTCGCTTCGCTGCAGCGCTGGGGCAAGGTCGACGGCATGGGCCAGAAGCTGATGGACTTCGCCGAAAGCATCACCGCGACCGATGCCAAGACGATCACGCTGAAGCTGAAGGAGCCCTACGGCCTGGTGCTGGATTCGATCGGCAAGCCGTCCTCGCGCGTTCCGTTCATGATGCCGAAGCGTCTTGCCGAGACCCCGCCCGACAAGCCGATCCCCGAGCAGATCGGCTCCGGCCCGTTCAAGTTCGTGCAGGCCGAATTCCAACCGGGCGTGAAGGCGGTCTACGAGAAGTTCAAGGACTATGTGCCGCGCAAGGAGCCGGCGAACTGGACCTCCGGCGGCAAGGTCGTGAAGGTTGATCGCGTCGAATGGATCACCATGCCTGACGCGCAGACCGCGGTGAATGCGCTGCAGTCGGGTGATATAGATTTCATGGAATTTTTGCCGCTCGATATGCTGCCGGTGCTTGAGCCGAACAAGGATCTCAAGATCGAGGTCCTCAATAAGTTCGGCTTCCAGACGCTGGGGCGCATGAACTTCCTTTATCCACCGTTCGATAACGTGAAGGTGCGGCGCGCCGCCTTCCTGGCGATGAACCAGAAGGACGTGCTCGATGCGTTGGTCGGCAATGCAAAGTACCAGACGATCTGCGGCGCCTTCTTTGGTTGCGGAACGCCACTCGAGACCGACGTCGGTGCTGAGACTCTGGTGAAGGGCAACGGCATGGCCGAAGCCAAGAAGGCGCTGGCCGAGTCCGGCTATGACGGCACGCCCGTCGTGATCATGGCGCCCGGCGACGTGATCACGCTGAAGGCGCAACCGATCGTCGCCGCTCAGTTGCTGCGCGATGCCGGGTTCAAGGTCGACCTGCAGGCCACTGACTGGCAGACCGTGGTGACCCGTCGCGCCAGCCAGAAGCCGCCGAAGGAGGGCGGCTGGAATATGTTCTTCACCAATTGGGTCGCTGCCGACGTTGCCAATCCCATCGTCAACGCCTCCCTTACCGGCCGCGGCAAGAACGGCGGTTGGTTCGGCTGGGCTGAGGACGCCAAGATCGAGGAGCTCCGCGACAAGTTTGCCCGTTCCTCCTCGCCGGATGAGCAGAAGAAGATCGCCGCCGAGATCCAGAAGCAGGCCTACGACCAGGTGATGTATATCCCGCTCGGCCAGTATTCTCTCCCGAGCGGCTGGCGCAAATCGCTCACCGGCGTGCTCGACGGCCCGGCGACGCCGATCTTCTGGAACATCGACAAGAGCGAGTAGGGCGCTTCATCGAATAATGAAGCAAAATGGCCGGGCTCAGCCCGGCCATTTTCATTGAGCGAGCGAGTTTCGTCCGCGCTCAGCAGTGACTCTCGCGCACGCGTTCCAACCCTTCGTTCAGAAGCGGCGGAGCGGGTTCCGGCAGCGAAGCCGGCCTGCGCGTCTCTTGCTTCTGCTCTTGCGGTTCCGGATGCTGTTCCGCCGCCCGTTGTTCCCCTGGATAGTCTTTCGCCATGTCAATCGCACTCCAATGCTGCATCACAACATTTTCGGCGAGAGAATGTTCCGCACCCGCTGCGCGCCCGGCGACGGTCTCTAATGTCCGAATTTACGGGAACACAGTCATTGTCGCGAAATCGCCGAGTGCCGTGCCTGGCGACATCGCGGCGGCGTACAACGCGACGAGAAACAGCCGCGATAAGAACAGAACACCAATGATGATCGCTACGCGGCCGATCCAGGCTGTCTTCTCCGCAAGCCGATCCTGCTCCGAACTTGCCATCGTCACATCTCCAATCCATACGCGTTGAGATTTGACAGCCGCAAGATTGCGGTCGGCGCGCAAAGACTAGGTTTCTGTGGCAGGCGTTGATGTGATCCCAGCCACACCTGACGGGAACGTGATGAGTGAGCGCGCGCGAGCATGCTGTTGCCTCACCGCAACTCGAACGTTCTCGTGCTCTCGCCAGCAATCAAACGGTGCTGATTTACGCTTTGCGTCGAGTTGTTTCGGACGATCTCGTGAGAGTGGCGTGCAGTGATGCGATCGGATGCATCATGGTCTCAAGGCGCGCTCAAAAAAATCTGGCTCAAGCGACCGCACGCACGTTCATCTCTACGACCTGCTCGTCCGCCGCTTTTTGCGCGGAATGGGCTTGGCATAGTAAGGATTGACCACGCACTGAGCCGCCCGGCCGGAGGCTGATGCCTGACACTGGGGTATCGAGGTGTAGCGACATTCGAAGTAGTAATCCACCATGCCCTGGTAGATCTGCAGGCAGACCGGATAGTTCGGATCGTAAGTCTGGGCCTGGGCTGGCGTTGTCTTGCCGAGCATAACGACTGCCAGGATAGCCAAAGCCAGAATGCGCATCATGATATCCTCGTTCCTGGTAGGTTATGGTCTCGGTCCAGACCGCCATGTGCCGGCTGACTTGCCGGCTCTGGTCGTGTCGTCGTCGTAGCCAAAGCGAGATTCGTCTGATTCGATTGGTGCGGGCGGTGGGACTCGAACCCACACGACGTTGCCATCGAGGGATTTTAAGTCCCTTGCGTCTACCAATTCCGCCACGTCCGCGTTCGTCGGGAGAAGGATATCTAGCGCGTTTGGTGACGAAGTGGAAACAGGATAATTGTTGCCGAATACACGTTATTTCAACAGTTTAACGCGTAACGCGACGACGCGACGTCTTGCGTATCGCGCTGCGCGGTGGCCGCCCAGCCTCAATCCCGACATTTCGCGCTGCTTTAGCCAATCTCAACACTTAACCGTTTCCCAAGGCGCCATGTCCGTCCGCACCTTCCTCCACCTGCCGCCGCGCGCGGCCGTGACCGCCGCGCTGCTTGCGCTTGGCGGCCTGCTTTGCGGCTGCGCCCAGATGGGCGAGACGCTCAGCCCGGCCTTCGTCGATCCCGCGAAATACGATCTTTACGACTGCAAGCAACTCGAGACGGAGCGCGCGGCGCTGACGTCGCGCGCGGCGGAGTTGCAGGGGCTGATGTCGAAGGCGGAGACCGGGGTCGGCGGCGCCGTGGTGGCGGAGGTCGCCTACCGCAACGATTACGTGGCGGTGCGCGCGCAGCAGAAGCTCGCCGAGGAAAACTGGCGACGCAACAGATGCCATGAGACGATCGTGGCGGCGCCGGCGCCGATCGTGCCACCGGCGCCCGCCCGAGGCGCGCGTTCGCGCTGAATCGCGCTATCACGCCCGCCAATCATAGATCCAGTCCTGCCGCGCCAGCATTCGCTCCGGACCCATCGCCCGGATGACGAGATCGCGCGTCAGCGCCATCGGCCCGGTGAGGTGATAGATGCGTCCCTGTCGCTGCGCGGTGCGCGCCACCCGATTGACGCGCCCGCGGCGCAGCCTGGTGTACCGCTTCAGCGCAGCGGGAATGCCGGAGATGTCCTCGCCGGTACAGCCAGAGAGGCAATTGGCAAGCACGGCGGCATCCTCGATCGCCATGCCCGCGCCTTGCGCGGCAAAGGGCAGCATCCCATGCACGGCGTCGCCGAGCAGGGCGACCGCGCCCGCGCTCCATTCGCTGACTTCGGGCATCGTGAACAGCGCCCAGCGCCGCCATTCCTCGACCGCGCCGATCAGCGTCCGCGCGCTGTCGGGCCAATCGGCGGAGAACGCGTTCTTGATCTCGCCCGCATCGCCGGCCTCGCTCCAGCCCGGCCGGTTCCAGGTTCCCGGCACGATCGCGACCACATTGATCCGTCGTGCTGCGGCGATCGGATAGGCGACCAGATGCGCGTTCGGTCCCATCCAGAGTTGCACCCGCGGCGAGGCGGATTCGCGCGGCAGCGCCTTCGCATCGAGCGTGCCGCGCCAGGCGATCAGCCCGGAAAACCGTGGATGCAGTTCCGGGAACAGGCGGCTGCGCACGGACGACCAGATGCCGTCGGCGCCGATCAGCGCCGCCGCCAGCTCATGCTGCCGCGCGTCGCCGCAGCGCGCGGCCACCGTCAGTCCTCTGGCGTGGTCGGCGACATCCTCGAACTGCCAGCCCAGGCGGAGTTCGATGTCGGGATGATCCTCAACCTCTGCCTGCAGCGCTCCTTGCAAATCGGCGCGATGCACCACCCAATAGGGTGAGCCGGCGCGCGTGCTCGCGGCCTCGCCGAGCGGTAGACGGGCGATCTCGCCGCCCGCGCGCGCGCTGAGAACGCTGATCGCTTCCGGCGTCACCGCGCGCGGCGCAAGCCGCGGCTTCAGGCCAAGATCGACCAGGATGCTGCTGGCATTGGGTGAAAGCTGCAGGCCCGCGCCGACTTCCTCCAGCCGCGGCGCCTTTTCCAGGATGACGACACGAAAGCCCTTCGCCGCGAGCGCCAGCGAAGCTGTCAGTCCTCCGATCCCGGCACCAGCGACGACAACGGTGCGCGTGATCGCCACGGATCAATCAGCCATGAGCAGTCAGGCGACTTTGTCCTTCAGCACGCATTCGGGCGGGCGCGCTTCGCCGGCCGCGAGATCGGGCGCGAAGCGATACAGCGTCGAGCAGTAGGGGCAGATGATCTCGTTGTCATTGCCGAGATCGAGGAACACATGCGGATGGTCGAACGGCGGGTTCGCGCCCACGCACATGAACTCCTGCGAGCCGATCTCGATCACCGAGACTCCGGCATCGTTATGGAAGTGCGGGACGACGTGGTCGGACATATCTTCACCTTGGGATGGCAATAACGGACGGACGCAATTAACGCGATGCGGCACTGCGAAATGCCCGGCACCATACTGGCGGGTGGAGTTGATTCCTAGAGCCCCGACCATCCATTTGCTCATGCAAATTCGACACAATCTTGTCGTCGGAGAGAAGCCCTTCTTTCGTCGGGGCTGTTGTGTCTTAAAAACGGCACACTATTTCCAAGTTGAGCAAAACCCTGGGTTTTATCGAATGAAGCGAGCGCGGGTCAGTATAGGGGTGGCAGGGATGCTGGTGAGCATCGCCGCCGGCGTCGCGCTGTGGCCGTATGCCAGCGACGCGTATGCCATGCTGGCCGCACAGGACGAGCCGGCGCAATTGGCCGACCTGCAGATCAGTTCTGCTTTACGGAATGACGAGCGCCTGATCGAGCAGAATATCGAACAGGCGCTGGCTGCTGATGACGCCGATCTCGCCAACAGCTTTCTCGAACTCGCGCGTGAGAAGAATGTCGCAATCAGCGATGGACTGACCACGCGCGTGAACGATGCGGTTGCGGAAGCGAGCTCGACCTCGCATGTCGCCAAGCGCTTTGCCACCGGCCTCGTCACCGGCACCGCGGACGATCTCGCCAGCCTGTCCGGCACGGTCGCGGGTGATCTTTTTGTTTTCGGCGATGTCAGGGATGTCGTGCGCGAAGGCAAGCATCTGGCGATGGGCGAGGAGACCGATCATCTCATTCTTGGCCTCGCCGCCGCCGGCCTTGCAGTGACGGCTGCGACCTATGTTTCCGTCGGCGGTGTCGCGCCGGCGCGCGCCGGGCTGTCGCTGGTGAAGGATGCGCGCAAGGTCGGCCGGATCAGTGAGGGGCTCTCGGCCTGGGCCGGCCGCTCCGCGCGCCAGGTCGTGGATGCGCCGATGCTGCAGGAGGCGGTGGCCTCGGCTTCCGCGCTCCGTCCGGGCCAGACCATGACCGCGATCAAGGCGGCGTTCCGCATGGAAAAGGCCGGGGCTCTGGTTCGCCTTGCCAAGGATGTCGGGCGCATCGGCGAAAAAGCCGGCACCCGCGGCGCGCTGGAGACGCTCAAGATCGCGGAGGGACCGAAGGATGTCGCGCGCGCCGCGCGGCTGGCGGAAGCGAAGGGCAGCCAGACTCGCGCGATCCTGAAACTGTTCGGCCGCGGCGCGCTGCTGCTTGCTGCCGGCGCCTTCAACCTCACTATGTGGCTGTTCGGCGCGCTGCTGACGCTGTTCGGCTTCCTGTCCTCAATCAAGGCAACCACCGAACGCCTGACGCTGGCATGGCTGCGCCGGAGCAAGGCGCGGCGCTTGCGGAAACAACTCGCGAAGGCACAAGCGCCATCCGAGGCTGCGGTGGCGGGCGCTACCGCCTGCCGCTAAGCTCTGCGATCGTTCGCCGGTCGTCAATCCAAGAAAATCCCTCAAACAACGGAAGGCGCGATGCCGAGTTTTCATCACGGCGCTGTTGAGATCGCCTATCTCGACGAAGGCGAGGGCGATCCGATTTTCCTCGTGCACGGCTTTGCCTCGAGCAAGAACGTGAACTGGGTCTATCCCGGCTGGGTCTCGGAACTGCGCAAGGATGGCCGCCGCGTGATCGCGCTCGACAATCGCGGCCACGGCGAGTCCGCCAAGCTCTACGATCCCGCAGAGTACGACATCGCCGTCATGGCAAGCGACGTGATCGCGCTGATGGATCATCTCGGCATCCCGCGCGCGGATATCATGGGTTATTCGCTGGGCTCGCGGATGACGGCGGTGCTGGCGCACAACGAGCCGCAGCGGTTGCGCTCGGCAATTCTCGGCGGCATCGGCATCGGCCTGATCGAGGGCGGCGGTCCCGGGGAGAATGTCGCTGTCGCGCTGGAGGCGCCCTCGCTGGAGGATGTCACCGATCCGGTCGGTCGCACCTTCCGTGCCTTCGCCGATCAGACCCGCTCCGACCGCTCTGCGCTCGCCGCCTGCCTGCGCGGCTCGAGGCGGCTGATGACACGGCAGGAGGCCGCCGACATCGACGTGCCCGTCCTGATTGCGGTCGGCAGCAATGACGAGATCGCGGGCTCGGCCGAAGCGCTCGGCCGCGTTATCCCGCGGTCGCAAGTGCTTGCGATCCCGAACCGCGATCACATGCGGGCGCTGGGTGACAAGGTCTACAAGACCGGCGTGATCGACTTCCTGTCGCAAAGAGAATGATCTTCTACGCCAGGAGAATGTTCTTCTACGGAAATCGAACTTAAGCCTGCTTGATTTCCGGCAAATGCCGACCAATTGGATGTGACGTCTCCGCATAGCGGTTAAGCGAGGCTTATCCTTTGCCGAACCGCACCGGGACAAGCGTCGCTCAACCGTGCTATAGCGCACACCGAAACTGGGGCATGATCCGGAAAAGTGGGGACCGGTTCTCCAAGAAGATCATGCTCTGCAAAGATCACGCGAGGCCAGCCATGGCAGTGCATCAGGTCAATCCGCAAGGCGGCAAGCTCGCCGCGCTCGATCCGATCTGGGACCGGATCAGGAGCGAGGCCGAGGAGATCGTTCGCCGCGAGCCGGAGCTTGCCACCTTCATCTATTCTGCGGTGCTGCATCACGAGCGCCTGGAAGATTCGATCGTGCATCGGCTGGCCGAGCGGCTCGACCATTCGGCGCTGTCGGGCGATCTGATCCGCCAGACCTATGACGAGGCGTTGCGTGATGAGCCCGATATCGGCAACGCCTTCCGCGCCGATCTCGTCGCGGTCTACGACCGCGATCCCGCGACCTCGCGCTTCATCGACCCCTTGCTCTACTTCAAGGGCTTCCATGCGCTGCAGACGCATCGGCTCGCACACTGGCTCCATCTGAAGGGCCGCAAGGATTTTGCTTCTTATCTGCAGAGCCGCTCGTCGGAAGTCTTCCAGACCGACATCAATCCAGCCGCCAAGATTGGCCGCGGTATCTTCCTCGACCACGCTACCGGTTTTGTCTGCGGCGAGACCGCCGTGATCGACGATGACGTTTCGATCCTGCATGGCGTTACCCTCGGCGGCACCGGCAAGGAGAACGAGGATCGCCATCCGAAGATTCGCCATGGCGTGATGATCGGCGCCGGCGCCAAGATCCTCGGCAATATCGAGGTTGGTCATTGCGCGCGCATCGCCGCGGGCTCGGTCGTCGTCAAGCCGGTACCGCACAACGTCACGGTTGCGGGTGTGCCGGCGAAGATCGTGGGGGAGGCCGGCTGCGCCGAGCCGTCGCGCACCATGGACCAGATGCTCAACGCGATCGGGCTTTGATTTCACTCGTGTTTCGCGATCGTTTCGATTGCAAATATTAGATTGTGCCAGAGCCGAAAAGGCTCTGGCGATTGCCGCCGTCCCGTCCTAAAACTCCGTCCCAAATCATCGATCCGATTGGAGACCGCCCGTGGACGTTCAGGAAGTCAGGAAACTTGACGCATATCTCAAGCGCGTCTTCGGTAATCCGAAGATCCGCGTCGTGCCGCGGCCCAAGAAAGACGACTCCGCCGAAGTCTATATTGGCGAGGAGTTCGTCGGCGTCCTCTTCGTCGACGATGAAGACGACGATCGCTCGTTCCAATTCCAGATGGCGATCCTCGAAGAGGATCTGGCTGAGTAGGCCTGCGCCAGCCTGTAGTCCGTAGGGCGGGCAAAGCGCAGCGTGCCCACCATCCACGGGCGATGCAAGAAAGGTGGGCACGCTTCGCTTTGCCCACCCTACAAGATTCTACGAAATCACCATTACCCTCTCGGGCCGCGCAATTGCGTCGTCAGGCGGTCCATGGCGGCGGCGACGTCGCGCCATTGTGAGAGCCAGCTTCGCGGAAAGCGATAAGTGAAGTCGGCGCCGTCGACGCGGCGTTCGCTCAGGCACATGCCGGGCGTCGGCGCGTCCCGCGTGCAGCGGGCGCTGAAGGTGGGCGAGGTCGACGTGAATAAATCCTCGCCGCCATAGGGCGAACCGTCGCGGAACGCGCGCATCGTCAGGTCGTCGTCCGTGCTTGCCGCTTGATCGAGATAGCGCGGATAGATTGTGCGCAGGCGGGTGTCGGGCGCAAGTGAATCGTGATGTGCCGCGATCGAAAGAAAGATCCTGTCGATCGGCTGCACCTTGTCCTCCACCGTCTCGGCGGTGACATGCTTGCGCGCCGGCGGTTCGAGTGAGGGATAGGCAAAGCTGAGATCGACGCGCTCCTGCGCGCCCGAGTGGCGCTGGATCTTCATGCGCACCGCCGCCGTCGGCACGTTGAACAGCGTGCCGCCGACACTGACCGGCAGTCTCGACGGATCGCTTGAGGGTACGGTGGTCCAGGTCGGCCACAACAGGTAGGTGACCAGCGCGATCGCGCCGCAGGCGAGGGCGGCTGCGATCAGGATCGGCACGATGTGCGCGCGCGGATTCCTGCGCGTGTCGCGCGCAAGGTGCTGGGCCGTCGAGAGCAATGTCATCGAACGAGAATGGATGGGTTCGCGTGATGCCGAATCATCCGGCGAATATGCCACGCGGCGGCCAATTTCCGTATGATTTCAGGGAATCCGGCAAGCGGTGAGCCATGCGTAAAGGTAGCAATGTAGCTTCCATGTTAACCCTTTCTTAAGGATGATGTGGCGGCGGAGCGGCAATTTTGCCAAAGGAAGCGCGCAGTCTGTTGAGTAGCGGAAGTTTGCCATGTCGCCCGATGCGCTGAACTCGTTCTTCGCCCTTTGCCTCGGCTTCGCGCTCGCCGGCGCACTTACCAGCGGCTATCAGGCGATGGCGCAGCGGCCGGCCGGCTTCGGCCTGTTGCAGGAAGGCGCGGCGCCAAGGACTTTCGCCGCGGTGCCGTTCCTGGTGTTCGCCGCGCCCTTCATCATCATGCGCAACACGCTGCGCGGGGCCAAGATCGAAAGCCGCCGCTTCGAATTCGTGATGATGGCGACCATCATCGCCGGCTTCTGGAGCCTGATGTCCGGCACCTTCTTCCTGATGACATTGCGCGCCGCCGGCGTTCTCGTCTGAGCGCTGCTTTACCGTTGTTCCCTAGAGCTTCGGCTCTGATGGAATCAGAACCGAAGCTCTGGATTTTTGTTTGACGCGTTTTCTTCACGCGAACCGGTATCCACTTCGCTCGAAAACGCCTTGGTCGCTCGCTTGAAAAGCCTTTGACCGCTGTGCCAATGTCGGCTCGAAAGAGGAGACATCCATGGCGATCTATGAACTGGACGGGCAGGGGCCCGATCTGCCGGCCGACGGCAACTATTTCATCGCGGACACCGCAACCGTAATCGGCAAGGTGCGCCTGCTCAGCGGGGCCAGCGTGTGGTTCGGCGCGGTGCTGCGCGGCGACAATGAGTGGATCGAAGTCGGCGAAGGCGCCAACGTCCAGGACAATTCCACCTGCCACACCGACCTCGGCTTTCCGCTCGTGATCGGCAAGAACGTCACCGTCGGCCACAATGTGATCCTGCACGGCTGCACTCTGGAAGAGGGCGCCCTGGTCGGCATGGGATCGATCGTGATGAACGGCGCACGCATCGGCCGCGAGAGCATCGTCGGCGCGGGCTCTGTGATCACCGAGGGCAAGGAATTTCCGCCGCACTCGCTGATCATCGGTTCGCCCGCGCGGGTGATCCGGGCGCTGGATCCTGCGCAGGTCGCGAAGATGGGAAGCGCGGCGAAGTTCTATCAGCTCAACGGGCCGCGCTTCAAAAAGGGCCTCCGCAAGATCGGTTAACGGTCCGAGCGGCGTCACGCTTCGGAACGTCCTTTCCTTGACTTCGGCGCTGCGGACTTGGCGGTATCTGTCTTCGACTTCGCGGCGCTTTTACGTAACGCGTCGCGCAGATCGATCGGAATGCCGTGCTTCTTGAGCAGGTCTGCGAACGCTTCATCGGCCAATTCCTGAAATGTCGCCATCCTGTCGCGCCCGAGCTGCTTGAGCTTGTCGAACGTATCCTCGTCGAAAGCGATCAGTTTGCGCATCCTCGCACCTTGCACTGCGCCGGGCCCAATGGCTCCCGGAGCGTTTGGTTCCGGTAAGGAACGGCCGGCTTATCCCATCGTTAGCACGACAGGATAAGGGAGACGCTCATGACCAGGAAATCGCTCGCGATCTTCATCACCGCTCTCGCGGTTCTCGCGGCGCCCGCGATGTCGCTTGCCCAAGGCGGAGGAGGCGGCGGGGGCGGGGGCGGTGGGGGCGGAGCAGGTGGTGGCGCCGGTGGCGCAAGCGCGGGAGGTGCGGCGGGCGGAGCTTCCGGAGGCACCGGCAGCGCCACAGGGACCACCGGCACCGGTGGCTCGCCGTCCGGTTCGGTCGGCGGCCAGAGCAACCAGGCCATCAACCCCGGCAACACCAACACCACTGCGAACCCGCCGCCAGGGACCAACAGCGCTGGCACTGCACAATCCTCCTCCGGTCCGGGGACCACGACCGGCTCTGCAGCCGGCCGGCAGAGGACCGGGGAAGATTCAGCGATCGATGCTGAGGACGCGCCGCTCGATCGCAAGATCAAGGGCATCTGCAAAGGCTGCTAGATCACTTCTGCCCGGCCTTTCGGTCGCGCAGAAGTGAGCGCATTGTTCAACCGCACTCCCGGAACTCGCTCTAGATTGTGGCGGGCGCTTGCGATGGCTGGCGCAGGCCGCGCCGGTATTGGCAGGCCGTGATGGAGGTGCAGTGATGTTGCGTAAAACGATGGTTGCCTTGCTGGCGGTAGCCTCGCTTGGAATTTTGACGATAGAGACGGCGTCCGCGCGCGGTGGGTTTGGCGGCGGCGGTGGCTTTCACGGAGGCGGCTTTGGCGGCGGTGGCTTTCGTGGTGGCGGTTTTGGCGGCGGTGGTTTCCGCGGCGGCAGTTTTGGTGGTGGAGGCTTCCGCGGCGCGGCCTTCGGCGGAGGCGGCTTCCGTTCGGCCGCGATCGGCGCCGGCGGCTTCCGTGCGGCCGGATTTCGTGGCGGCTTCTACCGGCCGGGCTGGGGGTATCGTTCCGGCTGGGGGTATCGTCGTGGATTTCCGTTCGCCGCCGCAGCGGTTGGTGTTGGCCTCGGCTACGGGCTCTATGGCGACTGGCCTTATGACTCTTACGACTACGGCGATCCCTACTACGGCTATTACGACAATTCCGGCTACGGCGGCTGCTACGTCGCCCAGCAGCGGGTCTTGACGTCATATGGCTGGCGCATCAGGTCGGTTGATGTCTGTGACTGAACCTGGCGCGCTGTAGCGAATTTATCGGGATGATGATTGCAGCCTCGGTGTTTTCCACATCGAGGCTGCATCGTTTCTGCATAGGGGCTGGAACGTCGATTGCCGCGATTTCGAAATGCTGAACACGCTCACCACCGCCGCCTTCACCTTCGTCTTCCTGGGCATCGTCATCGGCCTGGGCGCCGCCTTTGTCCTGATGTTCTGGGAAGTCGAACGGCAATTGACTAAGCCGCGCAACCGCGATCGTCTCGGCTAGAACTCGTCGAGGTGAGGTTGTGGCGACCGCCAATTCCTACAGACTGCGTGTCGAGGGCATGGATTGCGCCGCGTGTGCGCTCAAGATCGAGAACGCGATGCGTCGGCTGCCTGGAGTCACCGACATAGAGGTCAGCTTTACGACCGGAACGCTCGCCTTCCGGCTCGACGAGGACCGCACTGCGCCGCGTCTCATAGAGGATAAGGTCAGGGCGCTGGGCTATACGCCGGCCGGCATGCCGTCCTCATTGGGAGGGAAGGCGCCGCGGAAGCAGGAACGGCAACCCCTGTGGCGGGGAGCCAAAAGCAGGCTCGTCCTCGGGACTGGCGTCCTGTTTGCTTTGGCATTCGTGCTTGCCAGCCTGTTCCCGGAGCTGTAGCGTTGGCTCTATTCGGCGGCGGCGGTTGTCAGTGTCCTGCCTTTTGCGCGGCGTGCGCTTGCCGGCGCCTTGTCCGGCTCGCCCTTCACCATTGAGACCCTCATGACGACAGCGGCGCTCGGCGCGGTTGCCATCGGCGAAGCCGAGGAGGCGGCTGTTGTCGTCTTCCTGTTCGCGGTGGGCGAGTTGCTCGAGACGGTCGCCGCCCGCCACGCGCGGGCCGGGATAGAAGCGTTGATCGATCTCGTGCCGCGCAATGCCAGACGTCAGCGCGCGGCTTCTCTCGATGTCGAGGAGGTTCCGGTCGATGATCTCGCGGTCGGCGATGTCGTGATGGTTCGCCCCGGTGATCGCGTGCCCTCGGACGGCACCGTGATCGACGGCTCCTCGGAGGTCGATGAGTCGCCGGTGACCGGCGAGTCCGTCCCCGTTCTCAAAGAAATCGGCGCCAACGTGTATGCCGGCAGCATCAATGCCAATGGCGAGCTGCGCGTCGAGATCGCGCGTGTCGCCACCGACAACACCATTGCCCGCATCATCCACATGGTGGAAGAAGCGCAGGAGTCGAAGGCGCCGACGGCACGCATGATCGATCGTTTCAGCCGGTGGTATACGCCCGCCGCCATGCTCGTCGCGCTGCTTGTCGTCCTGATCCCGCCGTTCGGCTTCGGTGGTGACTGGATGACCTGGATCTACCGTGGCCTTGCCACGCTGCTGATCGCCTGTCCCTGCGCATTGGTGATCTCCACCCCGGCCGCCATCGCGTCCGGCCTCGCCTCCGGTGCCCGGCAGGGATTGTTGATCAAGGGCGGAGCCGCGCTCGAGACGCTGGGCAAGGTCAGAACGATCGCCTTCGACAAGACGGGCACACTCACGCGTGGTCGTCCGCAGGTGACGGATGTCGTCGCGACGGTTGCGGACGAGCACACAGTTCTGGCCAGGGTCGCGGCGATCGAACGCAGCACCAATCATCCTCTCGGGCGCGCCATCATCGAGGAAGCCGAGAGACGCGGGCTGGAGCTTCCCGCCACCTTCGGCGGCGGTGTCGTGACGCCTGGCAAAGCGGTGACGGCACGTCTGAGAAGCGGCTTTGCCTCGGTCGGTTCGCCCCGGTTCGCGAGCGAGCAGGCGAACGTCGATCCCGGCGTCGTCGAAAGGATCAGCGCGCTCGAAGGCGAGGGCAAGACGGTGGTCGTCCTGCTGTCCGGCAAGGTGGTCGAGGGGCTGATCGCGCTCCGCGACGAGCCGCGAGAGGATGCGCATGAAGGCGTCAAACGGCTGACCGATAGCGGTCTCCGCGCGATCATGCTGACCGGCGACAATGCCCGCACCGCCGATGCCATCGCCGGTCATCTCGGGCTTGAGGCGCGTGCCGGGCTTCTGCCCGACGCCAAGCTCGCGGAGATCGGGCGGCTCAAGGAGGCCGGTCCGGTTGCGATGGTCGGCGACGGCATCAACGATGCGCCGGCACTCGCTGCGGCTTCCGTCGGCATTGCCATGGGCGGCGGAACGGACGTGGCGCTGGAGACCGCGGACGCGGCCCTGCTCAAGAACCGTGTTGTCGGTGTTGCCGAGCTGATCGCCCTGTCGCGAGCGACGCTCGGCAACATCTGGCAGAACATCACGATCGCGCTCGGCCTGAAGGCGGTGTTCCTTGCTACCACTCTGTTCGGTGTGACCACCTTGTGGATGGCCATCCTCGCCGATACCGGCGCCACCGTGCTCGTCACCGCCAACGCGCTGCGCCTCTTGGCGCACCGCTTTGCGGATGGCGGCCTCAGCTCAGCACGCCGTATTTCTTGAACCAGGCCTGCATCTGCGCCCACGCGTCTTCGGCGGCTTCCTTGCGATAGCTCGTTCGATAATCGGCATGGAAGCCGTGCGGTGCGCCCGGATAGATCTTGAACTCTGCGGTCTTCTTGTCCGCGGCGAGCGCCGCCTTGAAGGCTTCGACCTGCGAGACCGGGATGCCGGTGTCGGCTTCGCCATAGAAGCCGATCACCGGCGCCTTCATCTCGGGTGCAAGCTGCATCGGGCTCTTCGGCCAGGCCGGGTTCTGCGGATCGACCGGCGGACCATAGAACGAGGCGCCCGCCTTCAGCGCGGGGTTGTGAGCGGCATATTCCCAGACCGTGCGTCCGCCGCGGCAGAAGCCGACAATGCCGAGGCGGGAGGTGTCGCCGCCTTGCGATTTCGCCCAGGCCACGGTGGCGTCGAGGTCGGACAGGAGCTCGGCGTCCGGCTTGGCGTTCACGAGCGGCAGGAGCTGCTGAATGTCGGTGATCTTGGTGAGATCGCCCTTGCGGAAATAGTAGTCGGGCGCCACCGCAAACGCGCCGAGCTTGGCGAGCCGGCGCGTCACGTCCTTGATGTATTCGTGCAGACCGAAAATCTCCATCGCGACCAGGATGACCGGCGGATTGCTGACGCCGGCTGGCCGCGCGAAATAGGCGGGCATCTCGCCATCGGCCACCTTGATCTTGGCCTCGCCCGCAGTGAGGCCGGCGGGATCGGTCTTGATCACGTCGGCCCGCACGGGACCGGCGGCGAGGGTGTAGCCGGCTGCAACGGCGGCCGAAGCCGTCATGAAGCCGCGGCGCGAGAAGGGGGCGGTTTTTGTCAGTCCGATGACATCCGAAGGCAGGGATTCAGCGCGCATGCGGGGCCTCATTTCAAAATGTTTTGCAGACCATCGACCCGATCGAGGGGTGGGCGAGACCGGGTTCAAAAGCGGCGGCATTCAGCAAGCAAAGCCTGCCGATGGCAAGTCACCAGCGTGAGAGGCGGCCAAAGCGATCGGTGAAAAAGGCCACCCGTGGCGGAAGCGGGGCCCTCTAAAAGAACAAGGCCGTTGACGCAGTATACCGCCAACGACCTTGCCAGCCCCGGATATTGAAATCGGCTCACGCCATCCGGTGGGCGGCACCTTGCCCCGGAATCGGGTTCCCGAATGTGAACTAGTTCACAAAGTCGGCGAAAAAAACCGTATCGAGATTCGGCAGCGACGGTGGATATGTCCCGCCGGTCAGGGGTTTTGCGGTGATTTCGACCGACTCAGCCGCGGCGCTTGCGTCCGCTGCGAATCGCGTGCGACCGGGATCGTTTGCGGACGGGTTCGGCCGCCGGCTCATTGGCCTGGGCGCTGGCGAAGGATTGCCTCAAGCCCTCGACCGCTTCGGTCAGTGCCGTGACCTGCTCGGACAGCTTCTTCGTATCGGCCTGCTGGGAGGCAAGCATCCGGCGCATGGCCTGCAACTGGTCCTGCACCATCTGGAGCTGGTCGATGGATTCCTGCTGGGTCGCTTCCAACCCCTTGGTTTTCTCGACGAGCTGCTCGGACACCTGCGCGGTGCGGGCCTGCAATTGCCGGCTGGCGATGACCCGATCGGACTCCGGCGATGTGCCGGTAGTGACCCGGTACAGCGCGATCGTCCCGATCCCGAACAGGACCAGAAAGAGCCCGACGGCGGTGACCGCAATCGGCTGCACACCAATGCGCAAGGCGCTGGTGGAATTCCCGGGGGTGAGGTCCATCATTCGACACCAAACCGGACTAATTCTAAAGGTTCCGAATACCACAACCTCAGCGCGCCTAAAACCCCGTGATTTGTCCCGTATTGGTACGCATTGGCGCTAAAAACCTGCGAAATCGAGGTTTTTTGGCTCAAGCGACCACCAGACGCGCTATGCCAAACGGGCACGGATGAATTGCCCCGCCCTGAAAGGGCGTGGCGGCCGGAGCTAAGCTTCGCATTCCATAGCGGCCACGCGTGGATCATGTGGGGCCAGATCTCCAGCGTCACCTCGACCTCGGCAGCGCCGGCCGCCTCAGCGAGCCGCGTGGCATCCGCCAGCAACGTCTCCGCCGATCCGACCTGGATCAGCATCGGGGGATAGCCGGTGAAATCGCCAAACACGGGCGAGATCAGCGGTGAACTGCGATCGATGGTGGCAGGCACATAGGCGTCCGCAAGCTCTTCCAGATAGGTCTTGTGGATGAGCGGATCGACAGCGTCCTTGTGCCAAGGGTTGCGCCAGACATCGTGAGATCGGTCCATGGCGAGAGCAGCCAGGCGCAGCCGGGCAAGTCCTCGCGGTCTCTCAGCAAGTGGCCGATCAGTCCGAGCGTAAGATTGCCGCCGGCACTGTCGCCGCCGACGGCGATGCAGTGCGCCGGAATGCCCTGCCTGCGCAGGAAGTGCCAGGCCTTCATCGCATCCTCATGCGCGGCGGGATAGGGGTGCTCGGGCGCGCGGCGATAATCGATGGCGAGCGTTCGAACGCGCGCGGCGCGCCCGGCTTCACTGACCAATCTGCGGTGGCTCAGGATCGATCCGGAGCAGTAGCCGCCGCCATGGAAATAGAGCAGCACGCGCGATGGCTCGTTGCCTGGCGTCAGCGACCATTCGCCTGCCACGCCATCGCAATCGACTGTTTCAAGCTTCACGTCATCGGCCACCGGCCAGACCGAACCCACTTCATCGAGGCGTTCGCGCCGCTCGGTCCATCCGAGCGGCCGCGGTTTTGACGAAAGCAGCACGCGAATGGCTTCGATTTCATTGGTTGCCACGGCTTGTTTCCTGCTGATTGCGCCGACCACGTCTATGGTTGGTCACGCCAGCGCCGGAAAGGTTGCTCACCGGAGCGGCATCGCGCAGTCGCAGACGGGATTGCTCACGTGATCGAAGCTGTCGGTACGCTCTGGATGAACTGCGCGATCACATGGATGGTCACGCTGTATGACAGACCTTTGATGCTTGCCGGCATTAGCAAGCCATGACGAATGTGCGAGAGTCAGTTGTGCACGACACCATTCATTGCACTGGACGGAGCAGTGACTTTCGATAATAGTAATAACGTTATTACCTGACGTTGTACTATTCCCTAAGGTATTGTTATACAGGTGGACCCGGGCGTCGTGTCTCGCCAAGTCCACAATGATTCATGGCGAGACGTTGCATGGCTGATCGCGCACGTAATCAGTATGGATTGGGCAAAGCCGTAACTTTCAACGTGATAACGCCGATGACGCGCTTCGGCACCCTTGTCGTCGGAGTGTTGCTGTCGATCTTCGATCGCTTCAAATCGACCCAAGTCACGGCCAAGGAGCTGGCGTTTCTGCCCTTTGTTCACTGGGTTGTCGTCAAGCGCGACAGTTTTCCGCGGGTGAGCGACAGCCAGCCGGCGGAAGATTTGCACTACGATTATTTGTTCTTTCTGAGCACCTTCAACGGTCCCTGGGGACCTTACATCGAAGCCTTCGCCGACGTGCTCTACAAACCGCTCGACCTGGTCTGGTTCTGGAGCGTCGGATATCCGTTCGCCCGTCCGGTCGGGCCGCTCAAGGCCTATATCCAGCGCAATCAGATCGAGTCGGATCATTCCTATAGCGCCTATCCGGGCGCATCCGTGCGCGATGTGCGCGCAGCACTCGAACTGCGCAACGAAGTCGAGAAGCTTTTTCAAAATTCGAGCGGACTGTCTCCCGAACGGTTTGCGGTCGAGTTCGATCGCTTGCTGATCAGCGTGCAGAACAAGCTCGGTACATTTGGACCAGTGTAGCAGGCCGGTCGAACGGAGTTCGCGACGTGGCTAATCAAAACGGTGAGAAGTACGGCTTCACAGGCCTGTTTCCGATTGCAACCAATCAATCGGACGATCTGAGAGCGTTCCTGCGCACGCTGGATGACCCGCGAGCCTATCCGCGCGGCTCGCCTTTGAGCCATGTGCCGATCATCCACATGGCGCGAATGTTCATTGTCGACCGTCTCGCCTATCAAGGGACGCCGGCGAAGTTCGATGCGCTCAAGTCGGACTATCTGGTGTTCATGTGCGAATTCGATGGCGAGAGCGTCGATGCTTTGGTCCAGGCCCTGGCCGGCAATATCCCGAACGAAGTCGCGACCATTTGGGGACGCTGCCTTGGCTTCCCGGGTATCCATCGGCGCGATCTGCTCTCCGGATATTTCGAGCGGTGCCAGCTCAAGACCACTCTGTTTCTGGCGGACCAGCCGGAGGCGAGCGTAAGCGAGATTCTCATGGCGCTGCTGTGCCGACGGCGCCTCGGCGAGTTCGTCAGGCTTGTTCAAACCAATCCACGGCCTCCCGAAGTGCTCCAACGAGAGTTCAGGCAAATGTGGGAGGGTCTCCAGAACGAGAGGCCGTCCCCGGGAGATTTGTGAGTACGCAACGATCAGAGCAGGGGTCTGGCGATGCTCAACCTTACCAATATTCAAGGCAACATTCTTCGCGGTTACGCCTCGTTTCCGCACGCGCAGTTCTTGTTCTTCGAGATCCAAAACGCTGATGATGCCAGGGCGTTCATCCAGCGGCTGCTCGAGACCAACGCCGTCACGCCGGCACTGTGGCGCGCAAAGCCGGACGCCACCCTCAACATCGCCTTCACCTTTGAAGGCCTCCGCGCCCTTGGCCTGCCTACGGAAAGTCTCGCGACGTTTCCTTGCGAGTTTCAGGAGGGCATGAAACCTCGTGCGAACGAACTCGGTGACATCGACGAAAGTTCACCGGAGCACTGGGACGATCCCTGGAAGACGCATCGCGTTCATATGCTGATCTCGATCTACGGCCGGACAGAGCCGGCGCTCGCGGCGCACTGTCAACAGCTCAGGGATTCGCTGCCGAACGGCGTGCAGGAATTGAAGGACAGTCAGCCGGCGGGGCTGCTGCAGATCAACGGCGAACAGACTCGAAAGGAGCACTTCGGTTTTCTCGACGGCTTGAGCAACCCCGCGATCGAGGGAGTGCCTGACGACGGTGGCAGGGACCGTCAGGACGTTGGCAATCCGGATGAGAAGGGGCGATTTCGCAAGATCCCGCTTGGGGAGTTTCTTCTCGGCCACCCGGGTGAGGGCGGCGAGATGGCTCCCATGCCGCTGCCGCACCTTCTCGCGCACGATGGCACCTATCTCGTGTACCGCAAGCTGGAGCAGGACGTCGTTCGTTTCCGTCGCTACCTTGATGATCAGGCGGACGCATTTGCCCGAACCATTCCCGGTCCTCTGCCGGATGGAATCAGCCCGCAGAAGTTTCTTGCCGCCAAGATGATGGGGCGATGGCAGGATGGCTCTTCGTTGATCGAACACCCCGACGCCCCTCGCGAGGACAGGCGCAATACATTCGGCTACGCTGGGGATCCCGCAGGCGCACGCTGTCCGCTTGGTGCACATGTGCGGCGTGCCAACCCGCGCGATGCGTTTGGCTTCGGCGGCAAGACGATGAGCCGACACCGCTTGATCCGGCGCGGAATCGCCTATGGCAAATTCCTGCCAAAGGGCGAGGAGCAGGGTCCGCAGAGCCAGGAAAAGCGTGGCATCATTTTCATTGCGCTCAATTCCGGATTCGACCAGTTCGAGTTCGTGCAGCAGAAATGGATGAATTTTGGCGACGATTTCGAGCAGGGCAACGACACCGACCCGATCGCCGGCAACCGTCCAACCATCGGCGGTCGTCAAAGCGCGCAAATGATGATCCCGGGCGACGAAGCCACGGGACGACGCCCCTTCATCTGCTTTGACATCCCGCGCTTCGTCACGACCAAGGGCGGCGACTATTTCTTCGTTCCGAGTCTGGCCGCGCTCGGCCTATTGGCGTCTGGCCGAGTCGTCGCATGAACCGGGACACGATCCAACACTGGCTGCGCGGCCGCCGCCGAGACGGTGAGGTTTTTTTCGCGCAGGCGCCGCGCGAAGATCCGATTGTTCAGTCGTTCCGGGTGGTGCGCGATTTCCAGCGATTCTGGCAAATGCTCCGCGGATCAGCGCAATCCGCTCCGGCGCCGGCGCGGAGCTCGGAGGCGACGCCGACAAGATATGAAGAGCTCGCGAACGCGCTGGAGCTGCAGGATCGACCGATGCCGCTCACGAAATTCGAGCGCGCCGTGCCGGGCGAGGCAACCCTGATCGCCAACATGGCGCGTATTGCCGCAAACCTTGTCATCAAGAACTACTGTGAGATGAAGGCATCGGACGCTTCCGCCTGTGCGATGCGCGACCAGCATGCAAAGGCCCATGGTTGCGTCGATGCGGAGTTTATCGTCCGCGACGATCTTCCGGCAGAGTTCTCGACACCGCTGTTTCGACCGGGCGCCCGGTATCTGACGATTGTCCGGTTCTCCAACGGACAGGGCCAGCCACAGAGCGACCGCAAGCCTGACGGTCGCGGCATGTCCATCAAACTCTTCGATGTCGTGGGCGAGTCCATTCTGCGCGGTCTCGAGCCCGGCAGAACGCGGGCCGGCGAGCACGATTTCTTGCTGAGCAGCTTCCCGGTGTTCTTCTGCAAGAATGTGGTCGATTATTCCGAGTTGATGGAAGCCGTTGCGGCGCCGAGCGGGACCTCGCGCGAAAAGTTTAAGCGGCTCCTCAAATGGATCGCGTTTGCCATTCGCAATCGTCGCCAGTTCGCCACGTTTATTCGCACCGCTCTCGTCAGGATCGGCAATCCGCTGACTGCGACCTATCACAGCATGTCACCTTATTTGTTAGGTGAGCAGCATGTCGTGCGCTATGTCGTCGGTCCGGTGCAGCGTCAGGATGACGTCCCGTCGTGGTGGCGTCTCCTTTTCGGATCGCTATCGGAGAAGTTTCTCCAGGAGGCGATGCTTCGCGATCTCAGCCCGACGCCACCTGGAGATGATGTCGTGTTCGATTTCGCGGTGCACGTGCGCCATTCGGCCAAACCGGAAGAGGTCGAGAACGCTCTCCTGCAGTGGACCCGTCCCCAGGATCGGACCGTGTCGATCGGAGAGATCAGGATTCCAAGGCAGAATTTCCTAACGCCGGATCGGGTTTTCGATGGCGAACGCATGATGTTCAGCCCGTGGAACTGCTTGCAGCAGCACCGACCTCTCGGTAGCATCAACCGGATGCGGCTTGCCGTGTACCTTGCGTCCCTGCAGGTACGGCGGAAGCTCAATATGGTTGGACCTTGAGCGGGCAGGCGAAACCGGACCAATTTGATGGACCTCGGCTGGTTGCGGCGCTGCCAAACAACGAAATGGCAGGGCTGCAGGCTGAGCGCCGACAGCTTACCGTCGTGTTTGTCGATCTCATCGGCTCGACGCCGCTGAGCGAGCGGATCGATCCCGAAGAGTTCTTCGCGGTCATCCGAACCTATCGCGATCTCTGCAACGAGCAGATTTGCCGCTATGGCGGTCACATCGCCAGAATGATCGGCGACGGGTTGCTCGCCTATTTCGGCGTCCCCCAGGCGCACGAAAACGATCCCGAGCGCGCCGTGCGCGCTTCGCTCGCCATCACCGCCGCCATCAAGGAGCGGGAATTCCAGATGTCGGATGGCAGCTTCCTCCGGCTGCGGGTGAGGATCGGGGTCAACACCGGGCCGGTGGTCGTCGGCAGCGTGCCGGGCGAGCCCTCCGAGCGGCGGGAAGTGTTCGGCAGCTCGGTGCACGTCGCAGCCCGGCTTCAAGGTCTCGCCGGCGAGAATGCGGTGGTCATCGGTTCAGGCACCCATGAGTTGATCCGCGGCATGTTCGATTGCGAGCCGCTGGGCAAGCGCCGGCTGAAGGGCGTCGAGGAGCCGGCCGAGGCTTGGCGCGTGAACGGCGTTTCGCCGGGCGAAAGCAGGTTCGACCGCGCGCGAACCTTGCCGCTGCCGCCGATGATCAACCGATACGATGAACGCGCGCTGCTGGCCGAGCTGTGGGAGCAGAGCCTCGGCGGAGCAGGACGCGTCGGCGTCATCTCCGGCGAGCCCGGCATCGGCAAGTCGCGCCTGATCCGCGAGTTCAGAAGCTCGCTCGACCGGTCCGCGGTTGATGTTCTCTCCGTTCAGTGTTCGCCGTTCCACGTCAATACGCCGCTTGCGCCGGAAATCGAGCGGTTGAAGCGCGCAACGGGCATCCACGAAACCGACGACCCGCGGCTGTCGCTGGCGAAATTGCGTCACCTGCTGGGAAGAGCCGGTTTCGATGTCGGGCAGGCGCTTCCCTATTACGGGTCACTGCTGTCGATCCCGGCGTGCGAAGGATACGAGCCTGCCGATCTCCGTTCTCCTTCCGAGCGTGCGCGTGCCTTCGAGGTGATAACAGAAGTTCTCGTTGCGGCGTCACGAAGGAAGCCCGTCCTGTTCATCGTCGAGGACGTCCAGTGGATTGATCCGACGAGCGTCGACCTTCTCTCGCGGGTGATCGCTCGCTGCGCGCGCGAGCGAGTGCTGTACCTGATCACGCATCGCGACGACTACGAAGCTGGCTGGCTGTCGGGTCCATCCATCAAGCGCATCGCTCTGCAAAAACTTGCAGCAGACGAATGCGAGCGGATGGTTGCCGCCGTTGCCGGCGTCGCGTTTCTTCCCCGGATCACCAGCCAGATCGTCGAGAGGACCGACGGCGTGCCGCTCTTCATCGAGGAGTTCACGCGGGCGGTGGTGGATTCCGGGGCGATCGAGAGCGCCACCGACCATGGCAAATTGCCAGGGCCGCTGGTGCCGGCGAGCGTCCACGATTCCCTGATGGAGCGTCTTGACCGGCTGGGTACCGCCAAGCGCGTGGCCCAGATCGCCTCCGTATTCGGGCGGCAGTTCGATTATCGCGGCATTTTCAGCCTGCTTCCGGATCAGGACGAGTCGCTGATATCAGCGCTTGAGGCTCTGGAGCGGGCCGGGATCGTGTACCGCATCAACGAAGACGAAGGCACGCTATACGCTTTCAGGCACGCGATGATTCAGGAAGCGGCGTATTCCTCGCTGCTGAAGGAGGATCGGCGCAAGCTGCACGCGCGCGCAGCGTCCTGGCTGCGTCAGCAGGCCGACATCGGGGAGAGCAGCGATCCCGCCGTGTTGGGCTATCACTACGCGCAGGCAGAAAACATTCCGGAAGCCATCGACGCCTGGCTGCAGGCGGGCAAGTCTGCGCTGAGCCGATCGGCCACCAAGGAGGCGGTGGCGCATCTGCGCGAGGGCCTCTCTTTGCTGTCGAAGCTATCAGCTTCGTCGCGCCGCTACGAGGCCGAGATCGCGCTGCAATCCAACCTTGCGATGGCCTACACCGCGATTGCGGGCTGGTCCGATCCGAACGTCTACGAGCCCTATCATCGGGCGCTGAAGCTCTCCGGCAGCCATGGCACGATCCGCGAGAAGACCGCTGTCCTCTGGGGTGTCGCGGTGGCCGAGCTGGTCAATTGCGAACTCACCAAAGTGCTCGAGCATTCGCAGGACTTCCTCCGGCGAGCCGAGGAGTGGCGGGACGGTGAGGCCATCCTCATGGCGTCCACCGCGGCGCTGATCGTCAATTTCTTCACCGGCCGTTTGAAGGAAGCACACGAATTGGCTGTCGCGATTGAAGCGCGCTACAATCCGCGTGAGCACGGCAAGCTGGTTCAAACCTATCAGCACGATCCTCTGGTCGTTGCGCTCGTCTATTCCGGACATATCGAATGGCTGCTCGGCCGGCCCAACCGGGCCAGGGAGTGCTGTGAATCGGCAAGGCGGCTGGCGAACGAGATCGGTCATCCCTTCATGATCGCGCTCGCCCACATCCTTGGCGTCGGCGATCACTGGTATGACGGAGACCTCGCAGCCAATCTGGCCTGCGTCGAGCACGGGATGAAGGTCGCCGCCGACTACGGCTATCCGATGTACCAGGTCATCGGTCCGCTATGGGCGACCTCGGCGCTGGCGGCGCGCGGCCCTGCGCCGGTCGTGCTCGAGAAGCTCTCCGGCCTGATCGGCAGACTGCCGGCGGAGAATCGATGTATTCAGATGCCGCTCTATAAAGCTCTGCTCGCCACCGAGTTCGGACGGATCGGGCAGAAGGACAGGGCGCTTGCATTGGTGACTTCGGCCGAGTCCCTGATCAAGCAGACCGGCGAACGCTGGCTCGCCCCGGAGATCTACCGGATCCACGGTTCGCTGCTGCACGCCGAACCACATCGCGACGACGCTGCCGCCCTCCGCCTGTTCAGGCGCTCGCTCGCCTATGCGAAGAAGCTCGAAGCCGTCGGCTGGGAATTGCGGACCGCAATCGACCTCGCGCGCCTCCTGATGGACCGAAAAGACAGGCGGCGCAGCCTGGCCGAGGCACGCGGGGTGCTTTCATCAGCGCGAGCAAAGTTCCCGTCTGCCGAGACATCGGCCGATCTGCGACAGGCGGATGAGCTGCTGCAGCGGTTGACGTAGGGCTTGAATCCATAAACGCTAAGTGACGGCCGACATCTGCCCTGGCGTGCGCTTCGCACGTTGCCCGGCGTGGCGAGCGCATGGGCTCGCCGCGATGCATGGCATCAACCGTACAACCTCGCGCAGTCGAAAAGGAACCCTTGAAGGGACCCTTGTGTTCTCGGAGAAACTGTATACGTTGTTGTCGTTCGATTAGCCGTTGTGCCTTGTTGAATGGTCCAGGCGGCCCTTTTCCAGAGACATCGTCGGATTGAATTCGGGATTCGTGCGAATGCACGCGAGACGCGCGTTTGCGCTTTGGAGAAATGTTATGGCTACAGGTACGGTGAAGTGGTTCAACGGGCAAAAGGGTTTTGGATTTATTCAGCCCAATGACGGCGGAAACGATGTGTTCGTTCACATCAGTGCGGTCGAGCGGGCCGGGCTTTCTGGACTCGCTGAGGGGCAGCGAGTGAACTACGAAGTCAAGACCGACCCGAAGCGTGGCAAGGTCAGCGCCGAGAACCTCTCGCTGGCGTAAGTAGCTTTCGTCATTCCACGGACGTGCTGGGATGACTGTGCAGCCCGCTCGATCTCGGGATTGAGCGGGCTTTTGCGCGTGCTAGATGGTCGGGATTTACCTCGACGGAGTCGTCGTAACGCTTCGGCTGCCGCGACTTCGGCCAACTTGGCGCAGCAACTCTGATGGAGCAATAACCGTGCAAGTAATCGTTCGCGACAACAACGTCGACCAGGCGCTTCGAGTTCTGAAGAGGAAGATGCAGCGCGAGGGCGTGTTCAGGGAAATGAAACGTCGTCGTTCTTACGAAAAGCCCTCGGAAAAGAAGGCCAGGGAGAAATCTGACGCCGTGCGTCGTGCCCGCAAGCTTGCTCGGAAACAGGCCATTCGCGAGGGGCTCATTGCCGCGCCACCTAAAAAGGAAAGAGTCCCGAGCAAGCATCCGCAAGTGCTGCCCGCCACTACTGGCGGCACGCGAGGGACCTAACAAGCGCGCGAGGTGGATCATCGTCCGCTAACGCCAGAGGCGACTGAGCTTGAGCCGAGAGGCCGCCGGATACTGGATGCCCCGCCTTCGCGGGGCATGACGATGGAGTGTGTGAGCGGTGGCCCCCGGGGCGGCGATCACGTCAACGCAAGACGGTGTCTCATAGTTTGACGTAGCTCCAGCCTTGTTCCTGCAGCTCCAGGACGCGGACGACGCCGGATTTCACAATCGTCGCCTGTGGAACGAGATTGATATCCTTGTTCTCCGCCTTACGCATGTTTTCCCGGGTATTGCCGCAGGCTTTAAAGGAGATTTCCGGGTTGCTCATTGCGAGCCCCTCGATGCGCGCCTTCACCGGAGAGGTGTCATCGCGCAGCATGTGAAGGCCAGGGCCAAACGTGACAACCTCAATCGACACGTCTTCACCGAGATTGCGGTAGTATTGCGCGACGTTGGTCGCATTGTTCAGTGCGAGATTCATCATCGCAGGGTCGTTGGAATTGACCTGCAGCAGGAGCTGATGCGGCTTCTTGGGGATCTCGGTGGGTTTTGTCATCAGCACCAGTTTCTGCTTGCTCGCCTGCTTCTGCGTGCTCAGCCGGTACTGCTTACTTGCTTGCGGCCTCACGTGATCGTCTGGCTGCGCTTGCGTGGTCGGCGCGATCAGGAGCGACATCGCCAAGCTGGCAATGGCTGCTACCGCCAGATTTCCAATTCTAATCATCTTGCTTCTCCCTGTCCCATGACCATCAGTCGCCTGGTCTGGCGACGGCATGTGGCCATCTGCACGCCGCCGCGAGTTTTTCGCGCACAGTCTTCAATCCGCCGAGCAGGAAATGCGCCTCCTGAGCCGCGCCGGTGCGGGTGGAAAGACGGACGGCGATGTCGCCCTCTTCGGGCAACGATTGCAGCAGGCGCACGACGTCACCCCGGAAAGCGGCACCGGGCCCGAATGATGGCGAGGCGGCCGCAAGCTGCACCGGCGGATTCGCATTGACGCGGTAGGAGATGGTGTATTCCTCGGCACGGCCTGATACCGCCGGTCCTGCGAGCACGAGCTCGGTGCGGCCTTTGCGGCAGTGGATCGCGAGTTGCATCGCGGTGCTATCCGACTCACCGCGAGCGGATGTGGTGGCGGTGACGATTGGCGAATAGTCCACCGGCGATGTGGTCTCGCTGAGCAGCCAGTTGTCGTACGGCGCCGGGCGACCAGGCGGCGCTATCTTACGTGATAGATCGTCCAGACATTGTAGCCGGGCCGGCCCCTCCATCACCGAGCACGCCCGAAGATTTATCATCGGATCGTTCGTGCTTTGAGCGTAGGCGATGCCGCAAGCCATTTTGCAAGCCATTTTGAACGTGACGGCGAGGGGAAAAGCAGCGGCCTTCATGGAGGCGCCTGTGCGCTGCGCGCCTTGTGATTCAGCCATTCCTGCGCGGCCGGGAAGCGGGTTAGTCCGGGGACGGTCGCTGCGAGATTGATCGACTGCCATTTCGGGTCAAAGCCTGGCGCCTGCAGGCGGTCTATTCGCGAGAACAGGTAGTCGACGAAGCGCGCGACGCGTTGATAATGGTTCGACCGCGGCGGCCAATTAAACGCGACAAGCGCGGTCGGCACCGCGATCGTCGACACCCGCTCGCCCTGCTTGATCAGATTGGGATACTCATTTGTCTCCAGTGTCGCGGGCAGGTAGTAGTCCTCGAACTTGCTGTCGTATTGGACCGGGAGAAACCTGAATCCTGCCTCCCAGCGCCCGCGCACGAAGGCGTCGACCGGTTTCGACGTGATGAACACCACCGCCGCCATCTCACCTTTGCGCATCTGTTCCAGGGCGAGCTGATGGGGAATGAACGTCTTCTCGACCTCGATACCGAGACGACTGAAGATCAGCGGTCCCGAATAGGCGGCCGCGGTGCCCTTCGTGTTGAAGTTCACTTTCTTGCCGGCGAGATCTTGCAGGCCTGTGATTTCCGGTCGGACGAAAATATGCAGTTCGGACGGGAAGAGATTGAGCAGGTAAGTGATGCGGTTTCGGATCTGCGGCACTTGAATCTTGTACTCTTCGAGCGCGTCCGAGTTGATGATCGCGGTATCGACGCCGCGCAGATAGAGCAGCGAGTTCAGATTCTCGGTGGCGCCCCGGGTGACGATCGGTAGCAGATGCATGTTTGCTCCGTCATCGACGACGCGGGCCATTTCCGCAGCCAGGCGAATTGGTGCTCCCTCCAGCAAGCCGCCAGCGAGCCCGACGGTCCAAGCGTTCATGCGGTCTTTTTCGGTCCCCGGCGGCAAGGACCGTCGAACCACTTGTGCATTGCCCTTCGAGGGTTGCGCGGTCTGTGCGTCCACGTCAGCCGGTTGAAGCATCATGGCGGCCAGCACCAGCGCGGCGAGCAGGAGCAACGAGCGTGGCGTTGACAGTGTGTTCATGTCAGTCCCCCTCTTGATCACCAACTGCAGCAGCCAGCGTCATCATGTGGAACGCAACAATCTCATCCGCTCACCGGGGCAACGCGTCGAGCCGGTCCTTGGCTTCGCGAATACCGCCGCTGTGTGCCTTCGCGTAGAACTCTCGCGCCTTGGCCGCTTCGCCGCGTGTTCCATAGGTGCCCCAGGCGGATAAAACCGCGGGATCATATGTCTCCGCGAGCATAAAACTTGCCCGCGCATTGTCGTTCTCGGCGGCACGCTCGAGCACTATCCTTGCTGCGCCGATATTGCCCTGGCCGAGCAACGCACTGGCGCGCGCGATCAATCGGGCCGCCTCCGTCTTGTCCTGGTCTGCGGCCGTTGGGGACTCCGATACGGCGGCTGCCACGGTCTGTGTCACCGGCACCAGCGGGCCTTCAGTTGCGCGGCCCACGGTTACGCGCTCATCGACGGGGCGCCGCGTCGATGCAAGATCCCGTGCCATGGCTTCGGTTCTGCTCCGCTCCTGCTGCAGAGACTGCCGCAGTTCCGCAATCTCTCGCTCCGCTGCCTGTCTCTGCTGCGCGGCTGCATCGTTCGCCTTGCGCGACTGTACGTCCCTGGCCTCGATCTCGCGGCGCGTTCCGGTAAGTTCGTTTGTGAGCGCCGCGGCGCGGGCCTGCGCCTCTTCGAGCGCGCGACGTTGTTGCTCGGCGCTTGCCGTTGCCGCGTGCGCGGTCTTGGCCTCCTCCACGATACTGGCCGTCTTTTCCCGCTCCTGCTGCAG
The DNA here is from genome assembly GCF_059512425.1 of Bradyrhizobium sp. Leo78. Lineage (NCBI taxonomy): Bacteria > Pseudomonadati > Pseudomonadota > Alphaproteobacteria > Hyphomicrobiales > Nitrobacteraceae > Bradyrhizobium > Bradyrhizobium sp. Leo78. The sequence goes on along the minus strand of NZ_JCAMOT010000012.1, from coordinate 17,045 downwards.
CGATTGCCGCAGTTCCGCGATGGTAGCCTCCGCCGTCTGCTTCTGCTGGACGGCTTCATCAACTGCCTTCTGCGACTGCGCGGCCTTGGTCTCGATCTCGCTGCTCGTTCCGGCAAGCTCACTCGCGAGTGCCGCGGCACGCATCTGCGCCTCGTCGAGCGCGCGGCGTTGCTGCTCGGCGCTCGCCGTCATCGCCTGCCGCGCCGCGCTGACCTCCTGGGTGAGGGCGGCGGTCTTTTCCTGCTCCTGCTGCAGCGACTGTCGCAGTTCCGCGATCTCGCGCTCCGTGGTCTGTGTCTGTTGCGCGGCCGCATCGTCAGGGCCGGGCGACTGTATGCCCCGGGTCTCGGTCTCGCGGTGCGTTCCGGTAAGTTCGTTCGCAAGCGCCGCGGCGTGGGCCTGTTCCTGTTGAAGCGACTGGCGCAGCTCCTCTGCTGCAATTTCCGCAGCCTCCCAGCGCTGTATCGCATCGTGCTGAAACTTGCTCGACAGCGCCAGCATCGTCTCCAGGTCGCCGCGGACTTTTGTGAGTTCGGCTGTCAGTGCGGCGGATCTGTCGCGTTCTTGGTCAAGCGACCGCTGCAATTCCGCGGACGTGGCCGCCGCAGGCCCGCCCGCCGGTGCGTCCCTGTACGAAGTCTCATCGTCGAGTGCTTGGCGACGCTGCACTGTGCCCGCCAACGACTCCTGTCGTGAAAGATCGGTCTCCTGCATGAGGACTGCCGTCGTTCCGCGCTGAACGAGCGTTTGCCACCCGGCGACCTCAGGCTTCAGCCCGACGGCGCGCCCGGCTTCGACCGTCTTCGAAATTTCGGTTCCGCTGAATTGGTCGAACACACCGATCAGCGCAGCCGCAACGAGGATTGCGGCGATCAAAGAACCCGCTAACCATTGGCTCGCACGACCGATCTGGAGCCGACCGCTCGATCGATCGTCTTGAAACACATCCTCGGTTATCGGGTACCAATGCGCTGGCGCGATTCTGATGGGATGCCCATTTTTCCAAACCCATTCGCCCGCTTCACGTGACCAATGAGCGACATCAAAGGCCCCGGTCGCACTCTCGACCCAGATATCCTGTCCGTCCCTTGGTGCAGTATCAATTGGCCGGCGCATGTATGACGCCTTCGCATGTCTTCGTATTCAATCAGACCACGTGCAATCGGACTGTCGCCGCAGCAATTCGAGCGGTCGCGGCACCCCTAATGTCGCAAGGAGAAAAACATCATTTAAATATAATTTAAAGTCAAATTAAATCACGCAGATCTCGGCGTGGGCTGCTGAGCTGTGCGTCCGGACGCCGGCTTGGCGGCTTCAGGCCGCTGACTGAGCCTTGGAATTCCAACGGAAAGGTGCGCCGCCAGATATATTGCCGTGAAACCAAAGTTCCGTCGGTTGGCGTTTATTATTATAAAAATAGCATTTAATTGTTTAATGAAAAGAAAGAGGTAATAAATATTGCCACCCGAAGGTTGCTTTTATTGGGCTGGCCGTATCAGGGATTGCGACCGCCAGCCTTCGCGGGACAAGCGGTCATTTCCTGCAATCAATGGCGCCTCAGCTAGGCGCTATCGTGCGCAAGCCCGCCAAGCCGCCTGGTTGAGTCCAGCAGCATCAAAGCACGGGTTCGCACGGCGATGGTTGGCACGGGGGGCAGACGCATCTAGCTGGCGCCATCGACCCCCGAGCCAAGGCGGCCAGCGCCAATCATGTCAGCGCAAGCGCAACAAGGCCCGAGCACAACAGGACGATCCCGGCAATGGTGACGGCGAGAAAGCTGTAAGAGGCAAATTCTTCACGCATGGCGCACCTCAAAAAGCAGTCCCCGCAATACCTTCTGATCGTCGTTCTCCAGCACCCAACACCAACATAGTCCGCGCCCGTTTCCGCAGAATTTCGATCAACCGGAAAACGGTTTCGTCACCCGTACCGATTGTTTCGTGATCGTTACACACGTGCGGGCCAAAAAGGTGCGGCCAGGCTTTGGGGGAAGCCTGGCCGCGCGCGAACCGGTCTGGGACGGGGAGGGGTGGGGATGTGACCGGGTCGCGTGTTCGATGGTCCCTTATTGCCGCGAGCTGGCGGTGGCGACCGCCGGGCGGTTGTCGCCGAGCGAGACCCAGACGTTAGGGTCGCTCTGCGACTGCCGCTTGACGAAGCGGTAGCCGGTTGCAGTCCAGGCGACGACGTCCTCGTTCTGGTTGTCGAGGATGAACTCGCCCTTGTCGGTCTTCACGGTGAGCACCGCGTGGCCTTCGCCCTTCTTGTCGCGCACGACAGTGATCAACAGCGCCTCGCGCGGCCAGCCGGCATCGATCAGCATCTTGCGCTTCAAGAGCACGTAGTCCTCGCAGTCGCCGTAGCCGTCGGTCGGCAACGACCATTTCTCGATCACGCCCCAGTGATCCATGTCGGTCATCGGCTTGATGGTCTCGTTGACCCATTTGTTGACCCGGAGCAGATCGCGCCACGCCGTCTGCGACAGCACGATGTCGCGCGGTTGTGTCGCGCCGCCGCGGCAATCGACCGGATTGTCGGCGCAGAATTCGACCCAGCCGATCGGCGAACGCGTGGTGTCGCCGAGGCTGGCATAGACCACGTCGCCCGCTTTCGCCGCGACGCTGGTAGTGACGCTTAGTCCGAACAGGATGGCCGCAACCGCCCATCCTTTCCCCTGTCCCCTGAAAACCATTGTGGCCCCCGTTTTTCTCGTTGGGACCACGTTTCGCACAAAGGTTTTGCGGTGCGGCTAAGTCAGCAAAGGTGATTTGACATGAATGCAAGTAAAGCTAGCAGCGAATTCGATCTATACTTGAAGCAAACTCGATTAAAATTCGAGACAACTGCAATTGATTCAAATTTTACGCGTTAACATCCTGATGCTATGCCAGAAGGTCTTTTGCGTCTCCAAATCCGCCCGCGTTAACCGCGTGCAGTGGGCGCCAGACAAGGCAAAGGCGGCGTCCGCCATCGCGGATGCCGCCTCGTTCGAGCTGAAAATCAGGGGATTTGAGCCTCGCGCGCTTTACCGCGCGGTAACTGCGTCTTCGAGCGTCTCGGCGGCCTGCTCGTGGACGAACTCCAGCGCGAAGCCGTCGTCGAGGTTTCGCACCACGCGCGACTGCACGCGGCCGAGCATCACCAGCGATTTCACCGGCGGCCGGTTCTCGGCGGCGATCGCCGCACCCGACAGCGAGAGGTCGATGATGCGGCAGGTCATCTTGCTGCCGTCCTCCAGCGTGAGCAGCGCGATCGGATTGCGGGGCACGATACGGTCGTGGCGGCGGTCTTCCGGCAGATTGAGAATGTCGCGGTTGGCGAGCCAGGTGAGCTGTGCGGCGAGCTTGTCGCGCTTGCGCGGCGTCGAGACGATGGTCATCGCAAAGCCGTTGTCGATGATGCGGGTGATCTTGCCCTCGACGCGGCCGATATGGTCGAGATAGGCGATCACGCGGTCGCCGACATTGCCGATGCCGGGCGCCAGCAGTGCGAGCCCGCCGGGAGACATATTAATAATCTGGCAAGGAAATTCGCGCCGATCGGGCAGCATGTAGCGGCCGAGCAGATGCACCTTGACGCGCTGGAAGCGCCGCCGTTCCTCCTGTGCCGGGAAGACCGTAGGTTTCTTTTGTGCAAACGACATCACCGCCACCCGACAACCGGCCTTCCGGCGCGGCACGACCCTACGGCTGACAGGGTTAATGAGCGGTTAGCCGCGGTTGCATCAAGTATGGGTACGCACGCGACCGATGGGCGCAATCCGCGCCGCCGGCGAGCGCTCGCGACCGCGCGGATCGTGACCGTTTTGTGTGAAGGCGGCGGCTTACTCATATGCAAATTCTCTTTGCGCATGGGGGCCCGCTACTTCGTCCGGGCTCGGAGGCTGTTCCGATGGCAAGCCGGCGTGTAGTCTGCTCGCGAGGCCCCGTAGAGGGCAGGCAACGAAGAACGAGGGAGGCATCGGACACGAGCATGACCGATATCCGATACGTCGCGCCGCAGACGCTTGATGAAGCGGTCGGCGCTTATGCCGCGGCGGGCAGCGCCGCGCGCATCCTGGCCGGCGGCACGGATCTCCTGGTGCAGATGCGCTCGGGCGCGGTGCAACCGGGTCTGATCGTCGACATCAAGAAAATCAAAGAACTCACTGCCGTCGAAGAACTTTCCGATGGTGGTTTCCGCTTCGGCGCTGCGGTGCCGGGCGCCGTGCTGGCCGAGCATCCGCGCTTTGGCAAGATTTGGCCCGGCGTGTTGGAGGCGGTGAACCTGATCGGTTCCACCCAGGTGCAGGGCCGCGCCTCCGCCGGCGGCAATCTCTGCAACGCCTCGCCGGCCGGCGACAGCGTCCCGGCGATGATCGCTGCCGGCGCCGTCGTCACCGTGCAGGGCCCAAGCGGCCGCCGCGAGTTGAAGGTGGACGATGTTCCCGCCGGCCCCGGCCGCACCAGTCTCAAGCCGGGTGAGATCCTGGTCTCCTTCACGCTGCCGCCGCGCCCCCCTCGCTCCGCCGACGCGTATCTCCGCATGATCCCGCGCACCGAGATGGATATCGCGGTGGTCGGTTGCGGCGTCAGCCTGACACTGACGGACGGCGTCTGCACTCACGCCCGCGTCGGCTTAGGGGCCGTCGCGCCGACCGCGCTGCTGGTCGCGCCGGCGGCGCAGGCGCTGATCGGCTCCCGCCTCGATGACGCCGCGCTGAACGCTGCCGCCGATGCCTGCCGTGCCGCCTGCCGTCCGATCGACGACAAGCGCGGCACCATCGCCTACCGTACCCAAATCGCGGGCGTATTGCTCAAGCGCACCGTGAAGATCGCCGCAGAACGCGCGCAAGGGAAATGACAAATGGCAAAGCTGCACGTCTCCACCACCGTCAACGGCGAGCCCTTGGAATTCCTCTGCGAGCCCTTTGAAACCATGCTGGATGCGCTGCGCAACCAGCTCGCGCTCACCGGCTCCAAGGAAGGCTGCGCCTCCGGCGATTGCGGCGCCTGCTCGATCACGCTGGATGATCGATTGGTCTGTTCGTGCCTGATGCTCGCCGCCGAAGCGGAGGGACGCGAGATCAGGACCATCGAGGGCATGGCGCGCGGCGGCCGCCTGCATCCGCTGCAGGAGAAATTCCTGGAGCAGGCCGCGCTGCAGTGCGGCATCTGCACCTCCGGCATGCTGGTCGCCTCCGAGGCGCTGCTGGCCAAGAACCCGGACCCGAGCGAGGAGGAAGTCCGCTTCTGGCTCGCCGGAAATCTTTGCCGCTGCACCGGCTACGACAAGATTGTTCGCGCGGTGCTTGAGACCGCTCACGAAATGCGGGGGGCCGCACTATGAACATCGTCGTCAACAACAAGTGGATCGGCCAGCGCACCATCCGTCCCGATGGCGTCGACAAGGTCACGGGACGCGCCGCGTTCGCCGCCGACACCACCATGCCCGGCATGATCTGGGGCAAGGTCCTGCGCAGCCCGCACCCGCATGCACGCATCCGCTCGATCGACACCTCCAAGGCGGAAGCCTTGCCCGGCGTGAAAGCCGTCGTCACCTCGCGCGACGTCGTCGATTTCCCGCTGGATAAATCCGTGATGCTCGGCATCCAGGACATGCGCTGGATGTGCCGCAACGTGATGGCCCGCGACAAGGCCCTGTTCCCCGGCCACCCCGTCGCTGCGGTGGCCGCTACCACCGAGGCGATCGCCGCAAAGGCCTGCGAATTGATCGAGGTCGATTACGAGGTGCTGCCGTTCTCGATCGAGATCGAGGATGCGATCAAGCCTGACGCCCCGATCCTGCACGAGTTCAACAAGTTCGAAGGCAAGCCCTCCAACATCGTCGGCACCCTCGAGCACAAGAAGGGCGATATCGAACAGGGCTTCAAACAGGCCGATATCATCATCGAGCGCACCTTCACCACTCGCCCGGTGCACCAGGGCTATATCGAGCCGCACGCCTGCCTGATCTCGGTCACCGCCGACGGCAAGGCCACGATCTGGAGCTCGAGCCAGGGCCAGTTCATGGTCCGCGCCATGACCTCGATGCTGACAGGCATCCCGCAGAGCGACATCCGCGCCATCCCCGCCGAGATCGGCGGCGGCTTCGGCGGCAAGACCATCGTCTATCTCGAGCCGCTGGCGACGCTGCTCGCCAAGAAATCCGGCCGCCCGGTCAAGATGGTGATGACGCGCGAGGAGGTGATGCGCGCCACCGGCCCAACATCAGGCTCGAAGAGCACGGTGAAGATCGGCGCGAAAAAGGACGGCACCATCGTCGCCGCGCAAGGCACGTTCTATCTGCAGGCCGGCGCCTTCCCGGGTTCGCCGATCCGCGGTGCCGCGGGCTGCAGCTTCGCGCCCTACGACATCGCGAACGTGCTCTCGGTCGGCTTTGATGTCTGCTCCAACCGCTCCAAGGTCGCGGCCTATCGCGCGCCCGGCGCGCCGATCGGCGCCTATGCGGTCGAATGCGTGCTCGACGAGGTCGCCGAAAGCCTGAACATGGACCCGCTCGACTTCCGCCTGAAGAACGCGGCCAGGCAGGGCACCAAGGCCGCGCACGGCCCGGTTTTCCCCCGCATCGGCTATATCGAGACGCTGGAAGCCGCCAAGAACTCGCCGCATTACAGCACGCCAACAGGCAAGCTGCAGGGCAGAGGCGTCGCCTCCGGCTTCTGGTTCAACGCCGGCGGTGAATCCTCCGCGCAAGTCAACATCACCGAGGACGGCAACGTCGTGGTCACCACCGGCCATCCTGACATCGGCGGCTCGCGCGCCGGCATCGCCAATGTCTGCGCCGAACTGCTCGGCATCGACTATCGCCGCGTCTCCGTCATCATCGGAGACACCCAGACCGTCGGCTTCTCCAATCTCACCGGCGGCAGCCGCGTGCTGTTTGCTTCCTCGATGGTGGTGACGCAAGCGACCGAGAAGGTGATCAACACCTTGCGCGAACGCGCCGCAAAGATCTGGGAGATCGATCCCGAGGCGGTGAAATGGGAGAACGGCGCCGCGCATCCCGCGAGCCCCAACGCCGGCCAGTTCGAGCCGCTGACCCTGGAAGATCTCGCCGAGAAAGCCCCTCAGCAGGGCGGCCCGATCGGCGCCGGCGTGCAGCTCAACACCCAAGGCGCCGACGGCGGCTTCGGCACCCATATCTGCGACGTCGAGGTCGACATCGAGCTCGGCATCGCCCGCGTCATCAGATACACGGCGGTGCAGGACGTCGGCCGCGCCGTCCATCCCGGCTATGTCGAAGGCCAGCTCCAGGGCGGCGTCGCGCAAGGGATCGGCTGGGCGCTGAACGAGGAATACATCTACCGCAGCGACGGCAAGGTCGATAACCCCGGCTTCCTCGACTACCGCATGCCGGTGTGCTCGGATTTGCCGATGCTCGACACCATCCTGGTCGAAGTCCCGAACCCGAAACACCCGCAAGGCGTCAAGGGCGTCGGCGAAGTGCCGCTGGTGCCCGTGATGGCGGCGGTTGCGAATGCGATCTATCGCGCGGTGGGCAAGCGCTTTTACGCCCTGCCGATGTCCCCGCCGAAGGTGCTCGCGGGTTTGGACGAGCCGGTGCAGCAGGCAGCAGAGTAGCTGGGGAGGGCGGTCAATCCGCTCGCACCGTCATTGCGAGCCGCCGGGTCGGCGCATAGCGCCGCCCGATGACAGGCTCCGCGAAGCAATCCATTTTCACCGCTTGGGGAGAGATGGATTGCTTCGTCGCTTACGCTCCTCGCAATGACGCTGCGGCTATCATGCGCGTAGGATGGGTAGAGCGGAAGCGAAACCCATCAACCTCAACCCATCCGATGCACGGCACACAACTTGTTGCCGTCATGATCGCGCAGATAGGCGATATACATCTTCATCCCGTTGCCTTCGCGGATGCCGGGCGGCTCCTCGCAGGTCGTGCCGCCATTGGCAAGTCCCGCCGCATGGAATGCATCGACCGCCGCGGGCGACTCCGCATTGAAGCCGATCGTGCCGCCATTGGCGAAGGTTGCCGCCTTGCCGTCGATCGGCTTCGACACCGAGAACGTCCCCGTCTTCGTGCGCCAGAACACCCGATGCCGGTCGACAAATCCCGGCCTCACGCCGAGCGTGCCGAGCAGCGCATCATAGAACGCCTTGGACTTGTCGAGGTCGTTGGTTCCGATCATCACATGCGAGAACATTCTACCTGTCCCTCCCGTTGCGCGACGTTCATTCCGCTGCGGCGCCGCTTCGCAGAAGATGTTCCTAGCAGAAGGTTGGGCGGGGATGGAAGTCCGGGACGGGTGCCGGGCGGCGCAAGACGTCCGCCGGGCGGAATAACCTTCTGCTTTCGCCGCACAAGCAATGGCGAAAGGCGCGATCCGCGAGCGCGAGGACGGCGGATTGCGCCAGAGCGTGATGAGATCGGGTCGAGTAGGCGCCACGCTGGAGTGTTTTCACCTCTCCCATAGGGAGAGGTCGGCGCGCAGCGCCGGGTGAGGGGTTACGGTCCCTCGATGGAGTTCATCCCCTCACCCGGATCGCATCTGGCGATGCGATCCGACCTCTCCCCGATGGGGAGAGGTCGGCACTGCGGTTACGGCGCGTCCTGCTTTCAGAAGACGCGGTCTCGGCGCGCCACGTTTGGACAGCACTGTTGTCTCAATATCCCTCCCGCTCGCCTCCCGCCGGTGGCGCCTCAAGAAAAGCCCGGCGCGAAGGGAACCGGATGCGCAAGATCGCAATTCTAGGCCTGCAGGCACATAGCTGCGGCAAGTTGACCCTTGCACAACAACTGACAAAGGGTGCGAAAATGCCACGGGTGAACCAAGCTACAAAGCAGGCGCGTACAACCAAAGCCGCCGCCGTAACGGCGTTCGGTACGGCGGGCCTCGGTCTTTCGCTGGCGGGGAGCGCGTCTGCGTCCGCGATACCCACCGCTGACATCCCGCAGTCCGACGACTTCTCGCCCAATCAGCGCCTGGTCCTTGGTGAAGAGGAAATGGCCGACGTCAGTCTCGCCACGTTCTATCTGTTCGATAAGGAAAACGCAGACCCCGGCGTGCAACTGGCCGCCGTTGTCGTTCGCGGCTGCCGAGGTTGCGGTGGTTGCCGCGGCTGCCGTGGCTGCCGCGGCTGCGGAGTAGGCTGGCGTGGCTGCGGTGGCTGTGGAGGTTGCGGCGGCTGCTGCGCCCGCTGGGGGCGGTGCCGCTGGTGCTAGGTTCACGACCTCACGGCTAACGACAAAGCTTGACGACCTGCCGGGCGGCGCCGTCCGCCCGCAAGTCGGCGACGATGTTCCGCGTCGCCGATCGGCAGCGTTTGGCAAATCCTGAAAGGCCCGCGCACGGCTATCGAACGACAGCCGCCTCGCCGATCCAGCGTCCCTCCCAGAGATAAAAGCGATCAGTTGCCCCGAGCGCTTGCGCTGCCTCTTCGCGACACAAGAACACGAAACCCAGCCGCCTCCGCTCGCCCGGCATCATGGCGCGTTCGAGCAGCGGATAACCATCCCAGCCCTCATCGACACTCCTGTCCTTGGTGCACGGGCAGCCCCAGCCAAGACGAACCGGCCCAGTCCTGCCACCTGCCTCGACCGGATAAAGATAGAGGTCCGCAATCAAGTCAGGCGTTACGGCGTGCAAGGCTTCGCGGAATGCGGTCTCGCGTGTCACAGCCACACCTCAACGCGTAGGGCGGATCAGCCACCGGGTCCGCGCTTCGCGCGGCCCGATGACAGGCTCCGCGTAATCCGCCGTTCACGTACCACAAAACGGCGGATCACGTCTTCGGCTGATCCGCCCTGTGAGCTGCGACGCAGCTTCGCAGGAAGGTCTCAGTTCTTGGCGGGGCACTTGGCCCGAATCTCTCTGAGAAGCTTTCGCATATGCTCAAAGTAAATTTCGTCGAGAGTGGGGGGCATGTCTTCGCAGATGTATTGGTGATGGTACTTGATCTCTTCATCAAAGCTTTTGCGCCATTCCGGCTTGTCGAATGCTTCCAGCATCTCGTCGTACGCAAACAGCAGATGCGCGACGTAATTTTTGTATTGGGCGAGTTTCTTTCGGTCTGCCTTGATCTCCAACAGATCAGGCTCAGCGTACTCCGGGTGCCGCAACGCAGATTCGCTGTATGACATGTAGACTTGGCGGGCAGCTACTTCCTTGAAGTTCTTGCTGATGAAGTAGACTTGAGCAACGACGATGACGAAGGCGAAGCCAGCAATGACCGCGGATGCGATTTGCGCCCAGTTCGACTTCGGCCGAATGTTCTCAGATTGAGCGGACATATTCAGACCAAGGTGGGGTAGATAGGTGGTGGGTGAAGCGAGCCTCCGCGTAGTCCGCGGATTGGCGGAGGGAAGGGCAGTCGGTAGGGCGGATTAGCGCAGCGTAATCCGCCGTTCACGTACCACGAGGTGGTGGATTGCGCCTTCGGCTAACTAATCCGCCCTAGAAGCTGCGTCCCGCTGGGCGCGGTCAACTGTGACCTTTCTGCTCTTCGCGTTGGCGCTCGGCCCGCGTACTGGTTTCGACTGGCAAACCACGGGAGGTCCACTTTTGTAGCTCGCCCACGAGCGCCTTCATCGCATCGGCAACGTCCTGCTCTGGATTGTCGCCAACACGCGTTCTAGCTTCAAACTGACGGATGTCTAAGTGGAAAGTCTCCGAACGTTCTCGCTTGCCAAGGTCACGGTAGGAAACCTCGATTGAGAATGGTTTGAGCTTCGGCTCTCTGAACATCTCAGGCCCCATGCCGAAAAAAGTTTCGTAACGTTCGCCCTGCGGGATGGCAGTCAATGCGACTTCCGGTGCAGGCAGGCGAGCATGATGCTTCACGAAATCGTCGCCACCGGCAACAATACGGAAGCGAACGTTGAAAGCGGGACCTTGGCCGACATTAGCCAAAACGAACTGCAGAGGGCCACTTATGCGGGGGTGCACCGTCAGATACGCGATGACTTGCGGTTCAGTTCCGGCCTTGCGGAGAAGCCGGTTCTCTTTGGCAAGGACGGCGGTCAGCCATGCGTAAGCCATCGTAGTCAAGGTAAGTACGACGGTGGAGATAGCAGTTGTCGCGCTCGCTCCTTCACTGGTCTTCAAGAAATCCCAAATGCTCGAAAGCATGTCAGTGAACCCTCAGGTTATCGTTGCGCGCGGCCGGAATAGCCACCACGAATCGGGCCTCGCTATTTCAACGCGTAGGGCGGATTAGCCGAAGGCGTAATCCGCCGTTTACGTACCACAAAGCGACGGATTACGCCTTCGGCTAATCCGCCGTACGAACTCAACGTTTGATTCGTCCGCTCGAAGATCTCATCTTAGCGACGCTTCCAGCCGCTCAAGCTCTTCCTCGCCGGGGAGCTTTGGTATTTCCATCCAGTATTTTGGCTCACCCACGAGTCCTCTCGGTGGTGCAAAGGGGTCGGAAACTGCGTGATCAGACAGGTCCAGATCAAAAAGAGGTATATGCCGCTCGGGCATCACAGTCTTCATTAAGAACCGCACACCATCAAGAGCCGACAAGGCGGCAGCCTGCGAGGGAGATCGGCCGTCGTGCGCCAAATCATTTCTTGCCTTGCGGGCAACAGAGAGCTGATGCAGAGCGTCGGCGCTCAAATAACCTGTCTGTTGGAGTACTTCGAGCCTTGCCGCGACAGTCCAGGTTCGGTTGTCGGCCAGTTGATCCAACCTTGGTTTGGCCGCTCCTGCTATTTTCGTATTGTGAATGATTCGGGTGTCCCAAAGATGTGAGACGATTTGCTCAATTACTATCCATAGGTTTGAAAGTCCTGCACTCCAGTCACGCCGAGCAATGCCAGTGATACCCTTCAACAACAGGTCTCCGCGCAATCTGCTGATTTGGTCGAGCACCGACAGTCCAATCTCCATCGCCGTCACCAACTCCGAGAATTTTATGACTGGTGCGCCCAACAGGCTGATGGCATCAAGAGGAGAGGCCGCGCGGTATCGAATATGTTCATGGAAGCGATTCGCAAAGGCATGTCCCACTCGCTGACTTCTCACGTATTTCCAATCAAGGATGAAGCCAAGGTCTAGACCATCTGAAGATACAGCTTCGCAGTAGACACCACCGATTAATAGTGCCGCCAAACACCTATTGAAAAACTCAACGGAGGCTTGATCACCCCGCAGGCTTTCGATCGGTGGGAGTGCAAGCGCTCCGTCTCTACCCACGACCAAATTGTAGGGCTTCTGTAATCCCACATCTATGTTGCCAACTAATTCGTGGAGCTTAACGTAGTCCCACCTTCGGCCGTTCACTTCGTCAACGGAGGTCTGCCAAGGCTCAAGTACGCCGTTTTCGACCACGCGAAACGGGGCTAGGTATGCAATCAGGCACGGAACACGGCGCTTCTGAATCTGATCAAACGAATCTTCGTATGTCATTCGCTGTAGAATTACTCCGAGCAATCGGGTGTGGGCCGTTCGGATCGAAAATGCTTGTAAGTCGGCTGATCTGCAAGGCGCCGCCCGCCGAAAAGCATTAAAAGGGAATCTCAGGGATTTTCAAAACGTGCGTGTATAGAATTTGAGCGGAGGATCGCCTTCTGCCCGGCGAGCGTAGCGGTAGGATGGTGGGTTACGCTTCGCTAACTCACCCCACATCCGCTCAATCCGCAAACTGCCCCGCCGCCTCGATAATCGGCTTCCACCGGTCCACTTCGCTCACCAGCTTCACCTTCAGCGCTTCGGGCGTGGCATCGTCCTGCGCCACCGGCTCGGTGTTGATCTCGTTGAAACGCTTCACGAGGTCGGCGTCCCGGAGGGCTTCCTGTAGCGTCTTCGACAGCTTCCGCACGATCTCGTCGGGCGTGCCCTTGGGCGCGTAGAGGCCGTGCCAGGCGCCGACTTCAAAGCCCTTCAGGCCGGCTTCGTCGGCGGTGGGCAGGTCGGGCATGGAGGCGAGGCGGGATTTGGTGGTGATGGCGTAGCTCTTCACGAGCTTAGAGGCGATCGGGCCTGTGGTGTTGGTGGTCTGGTCGCAGGTGAGGTCGATCTGTTTTGCGATCAGGTCGTTCATCACGGGCGCGTTGCCCTTGTAGGGCACGGTGAGCACCTGCTTGTCGATGGCGGTCATGAACAGCATGCCGCAGAGATGCGAGGCGGCCCCCAGGCCCGCATTGCCGAAGGTCATCTTGTCGCCGTTCGCCTTGATGTAGGTGATCAGCTCGGCGAGATTGTTCGGCGGCAGGTCGGGGCGGGCGATGATGGTCATCGGCGCGTTGGTGACGAGGCCGATCGGCGCGAACGCCGTCTTGGTGTCGTAGGGCAGCTTGCGGTATAGCGTTGCCGCCGTCGAGATGCCGATGTGGTGGACCAGCAGCGTATAGCCGTCGGGCTCGGCGCGGGCGGCGCGCGCGGTCGCAATCGTGCCGCCGGCGCCGGTGGCGTTCTCGACGATGATGGTCTGGCCCAGGAGTTTCGACATCGATTGCGCCGTCATCCGCGCCACCGTGTCGGTCGGCCCGCCGGCCGCAAACGGCACCAGCAGGGTGATGGGCCGGGCCGGATAGGTCTGCGCGGAGGCCGCTGAGCTTACCATCGCGAGCGCAGCGGCAATCATGGCCAGTCGTTTCAAGTCGTGCCTCCCTTTGAGCTTGTTCTTCTTTGGCCGTGCATCTCTACACGTTTTGCGCTGCCGCACAAAAGCGAAAGATGTCGCGGCATGCGGCGGGACCAGGCGCGCGGCAGAACTATTGACTTAGATCAACAAAAGGTCCGCCAACTCGTCGCACTCGGATACTGCGCAAGAAATCCGAATCGGAGAGTCTCATGAGAACCTTCAATCGGTTGGTGCTGCCAGTCCTTCTCGTCACGCTATCGGCCTCGGCCCAGGCTGCGGATTTGAACGGAGCCTGGACGATCGACGCCTCGGCCTGCGGTGACGTGTTTACCAAAGAGAATAACAGGCTTGCTTTCAAGCCAGATGCCGATCTCCACGCGGGCGGCATAATCGTCCAGGGAAGGCAGATAATCGGCACATTTGAAAAATGCACTATCAAGTCGTTGCACGATGACGGATCGAATGTGCGAATGATTGCGGCGTGCTCGGACGGCGTCGCGATTTCGGACGTAGAGTTCGACGTGAAGATCTCCGGAGAGAACAAGATCACCCTCAGCTCCAAGCAGCCGGTGCCGGTGGAAATGCCGTATGTTCGCTGCTCCATGTGAAGTCGGCGCGGCGGCGGAGGTTGAACGACGAGCCGGGCGTCCGGCGCAAGACACCCGCCCTGTGCTCACTGGGCTGCAAGGCCGTAGGCGGGCTTCATTCGCGCGAGCGCTTCGTAATGACGGAGATATTCCTTCGCCATCCGCTCGGAGGTGAACCGCTCCTCGAACCGCGCGCGCACTTTGCGGCGGTCGAGTTCGCCGAGCCGGCCGATTGCCTCGATCGCCTCAGCTTCGCCGTCCACGACGAAGCCGGTGATTCCGTCGTCGATCACCTCCGGCACCGAGCCGGAGCGGAAAGCGATGACCGGGGTGCCGCAGGCCATCGCTTCGATCATGACGAGGCCGAACGGCTCGGGCCAATCGATCGGAAACAGCAGCGCCGAGGCGCCGGCCAAAAATTTCTGCTTGGTCTCGTCATTGACCTCGCCGGTCAGCCGCACCTTGTTGCCATCGATCTGGGGTTCGAGCCGCTCCTTGAAATACGCGCGTTCGCCGCGCGGCACTTTCGCCGCGATACGAAGCGGCATGTTCGCGGCGCGCGCAATGCGGATCGCGACCTCAGGCCCTTTCTCCGCGGTGAGCCGGCCGAGAAAGGCGAGATATCGGCCCTCGTCGAAGGAGGGGCGGAACAGGTCGGCAGGCAGCCCGTGATACACGGTGCCGATCCAGTTCGCCTCGCGCAGCGCCGTGTTCTGGTTGTTCGAGATCGAAACGTAGGGCGCTTCGGGAAACAGGCGCGCGACATCGGCAAGTCCCGGAAGATCCAGCCGTCCATGCGTGGTCGTGAGGAAGGGCACGCCGAGGCGCTTCAGGAGCGGCAGCGGCAGCCAGTCGATGTGAGCGTGGATCACGTCGAACTCGCTTGCGCGCCGCGCGAGGGATTCCAGAAGCACCGTCTGGGCCGCCACAGGGTCGACGCGCGGCCGGCCAAGCCGCAAGGCGCGCGGGCAGGCAGGCACTAGCTCGGCCAGCGTTTTTGAATCGCCGCTGGCAAACAGCGTCACCTGATGTCCGAGCTTGACCAGTTCGTCGACCAGCCATGCAACGACGCGCTCCGTGCCGCCGTAAAGTTTCGGGGGAATGCTCTCAGCCAAAGGCGCGATCTGCGCAATCCGCATGTTGCGTCCGAATCCAGCAATCCCCGGGGCCGCCGTCAAAATTCCGAAGCGTCAACTGCACGACGCAGATGCCGTTCCAGCGCTGACGAATATTTTCGGGAATTATTGGCAGACCGGCCGCTCGTAGCGTACGAGCAGATCGAGCCAGTCCTCCAGCAGGCGGCTCATCAGAAATTTCTCGCGCACGGATTCCTTGGCGCGCGCCCCTAACCGCCGGCGCAACTGCGGATCCTTCAGGAGTTGCACCATGCGATCGGCGGCCTGGTCCACCGTGCTGACCAGGAAGCCGTTCTCGCCATCCGTGATCTGGTGGCGGATGCCGCCGACATCGCCGCCGATCACGGCGGCGCCTTTCCACATCGCCTCGGTCACGGTGAGGCCGAATCCTTCGCGTGTCGATTTCTGCAGCACCACAGCGGAGTGGCGTTGCAGCGCATTCACCAGGATCGGATCATCGACAGCGAGCACAATGACGCGATCGTCGATCGAACGCTTGATGGTTTCGAGAATGACGTGGCCTTCGGGATCGTCGCTCGCATTGTTGCCGACCAGCACGAGCGTGCAGTCCACCTGCCGGCGCGCTTTCCGGTGCGCCTCGATCACGCCGATCGGATCCTTCCACCGGTCGAAGCGCGAAATCTGCGTCACCAGCGGGCGATCGGTCGGAATGCGATGGTACTTCAGCGTCTCCCCGATCTCCTGCTCGGACAGTTCGGCATTCTTGGCGGAAAACGGATCGATCGCCGGCGTCATGAACCGCTGATCGGTGCCGAGGCTTTGCCCGTATTCCGGCAGCGAGAAGATGGCGGCGTCGTACGGTTCGACGAACCCACGCAGATAATCCCACACCGGCGGGTGAGGCGAGGAGAGATCCACGTGGCACTGCCACAACCATGGCATCTCCCGCTCGGCAAAGTGTCGCACCAGCGGCAGCGGCTGCGGATCATGCACGATGACCGCATCGCATTTTTCTAGATGCAGCCTGGTGGCATTCTCGAACACCACCTCCTCGTAGATCGCCTTTTCCTGTTCGGAAAACTCCAGCTCCTGTCCTTGCAATGCATTGTGCAGCTTCTTGGTGCAGGCGAAGAAACCCGGCGTGCCCTGCACCAGATGCCAGTCGGTCTCGATCCCCATCGCATTCATCATCAGCGTCAGCGGCGTAAGAATTTCCGTGACGCCGCCGCCATAGAAGGTCGAACTGATATGCGCGACCTGCATCATGCGCACGCGGTCGGCCTTTCGTTCGATCCGTTCCGCCGTCGCGGCGCCGATGAGCGGCGCGTAATGTTCGAGTGAATGCAGACCGAGAGTCGAGCGATCGATGGCTGGGGGGAGCAGAGACATAGCTGCGCGCACCTTGGCTGAAGAGTTGAACCGCATCATCTTCCGATCGCGCTTCAGGCGTGCCTTGCGCGCTGGCCTTCAACTGCGGCTGCAGCGGCGACGTTCCAACCACGTCAGCAATTTTATCGAGCTATGCAACGAGCTATGCAAAAAGTGCCCGTCGGGCAAATCAGTCGAAAGTCTGTCCATCCTTCTTGGCAAAAATATTCCGCTTTCGCCGTCGGGCAAATCAGTGATTTAACTTCGCGCGTCTCACGCGAATGAGGGGCGGATCGCGATCGTCACGAACGTTGCGGTGAGATGCGGTGGACGCGGGTGCTGCGACAGACGAACGCAGCTATCCGTGGACGGCGAAGTCGTGTGGTCCTGGCGCCCCGACGCTGGCGCTAAGTTTTTTTGCGCGAAGAAATCCGCGCGAGAGG